>NZ_JBHYKM010000104.1:13410-28738 GCF_042741435.1 Streptomyces sp. NPDC058955
CACCACCCCCCCAGCCCGACCCACACACCTACCTCGGGGCGGGTGTGAGTCTATGTGTTTCGTCACCGCCGGCGCCTCGCCCCCGCCGCCGCGCCCCCCCCCCACCCCGCAACGACCAAGACTCGCTAATCGGCTCAAGCAGTACCCAGCAGCCGCGCATCCCTCGCAAGATCAATTCTGGTTCTGGGTGGTGTACGGGATTGTCAGCTCGTGCTCCTCCAGGCTGCGTAGAACTGCCGTGCCATGTGAAGTGCTGTTGATCAGGAACAGTTCCCGCGTGCGGCAGTCCGGGCACAGGCTGACCATCGCCAATGGCCATAGATCGATCGGGACGCCTGACGGGTTACCGTCGACATATATCCTGTCCGGCCGCAGGGGGTGGTTGATCGGCCTGCTGAACGGCTCCCAGCTCGGGTGGCTCCCTCGTAGCCTCAGGCCCACAGCCTGGAAGGATGAATCATCGAGGTATTCACAGCGCTCCACCCAGAACCAGTCGGTGCTTGACAGCCAGTTAACCGAGTTGAGCGCCGATACCACATAAGGTTCGAGCTTTTCGACGTCCTCGTCGAGTTCGTGATTCCTGCGCACCCCGTGAGCGTGGTGGGAATTGTTACGGTGATCCTTGATTTCCTTCAGGAGCGATAGCGTGACGCCGTGTTCGCGGAGCGCGAGGAGTTCCGGCAGCTGAGGTGTGGGGACCTCATCCGTAAATTTCTTGATGAGCGTGGTCCAGGTGCCAAAGGTCGCCCCATGACCGATAGTCTTGCGTAGGGAGCTGGTGAAGCTCCCGTGGTGCGCGATGAGTTCGCGCAAGGCAAGGACGCCCAGCGTGCGCGCCGTTCCTTCACCAAGCTTGAGCAGTCCATCCTTCCGCTCGGCCGGGTGGGTGCTCACGCGGTAACGCCGCGCGAGAGCGGCTACGTGAAATGGATAGCTTGCCTCCGCACGCCACACGGGGTCGTCGAAAGGGCGCACCAATTGTCCCGCGAGGCGCGCTTCGCGGGCGATGAACCGGATGGACTGACGGATCTCTGCAATGCGTGTCTCGGGGCCGGCGAAGACGTTCGGCAAGATGCCGTCCGTCGCCATTCGTAGCGCATGACGGCCCTCCTGCACCTCTTCCAGTAGATCCTCGACCTCCGGGGCGGAGACCAGCTCCACTGGTACCGGCGTGTCGAGCAGCTCTCGGGCTTGCGGGTAAGCCGCGTTTTCCTTGCGGGAGTTGAGCCACTCACATAGTCCACGACCGCTCCCGGGGGTGGGGTGCAGTACGAATAGCCGAGTGACTGCGTCACCGAACCCTGCAGGCAGAAGGCGCCAGTTACCAGAGCGCCCGACCAAGTCGCCGCCCGTGCAGGGTGTCAGTTCGGAGTCGTCCAGTTCGGCATCCGGCAGTTCCAAGGCCGAGTCGACACTGTGCAGGTAGGACGCCGTGAGGTGCTTGGGCGGGATGGGCTCTGCCTCGCCGCGTCGCGGACGGCGCAGCTTGACACGCTCTGTCTCAAGCTGCGCGAAGGCACGCAGCGGCCCGAACTCTCCGTCAAGCTCCGCGACGTAGAAGAGCGAAGTCCGGATGGCGCACCCGAGCCGGGTCTTCGCATCGTCGAGCCAGGCATCTGGAGCGTGGGGCAACACCTCTTTACGGAAGTACTCATCAGGATCGTCCCGCAACGGCACGACGACAAGGTCACGCAACTCCGGATCAGGTTCCGTCACACCTCGGCGCTGCTGCACTTCTCCTTGGCCATCGCGCACCCCGATCGCGTTTCGGACGCTCCTTTCGAAGGCGGCACCTCGCGGCCAGGTCTGGCCGGCGGCCGCGACCGCGTCCCGCAGTGCCGAGAAGGCGTCGGAGCCGGTGGTCCAAGACGTTCCGACGAGCCCACGCAGCGCGCCGACCACCTTCTCGGGGTGGTCCCCTCGTTGGATCGGCCGCAGGGAGGTGAGCTGCTGCAAGCCGTCGGTGGTGAGTTCGAAGCGCAAACGCAGGGGGCGCTCGATGACGATCTGCCGGTACAGCAGGTCCTCGTTCCGCACGACACTCACCTGATCGCGTGGAGATCCGCCGACCGGAGCCGACAGCGCCTCTTCGTAAAGCCGGACGATCTTGTCGAGTTGATCGGGGCCGAGGTACTTCCGCTTGCTGCCCGATGACTGCCGGGTCTTCTGCCAGTGGTCCTGTGCCTTGACCAGGGCCACCCTGCCCCTGTGCGCCGACTCCTTGCGATTACTCAGGACCCACAGGTACGTACTGACGCCGGTGTTGTAGAAAAGCTGGTCAGGCAAGGCGACGATGCCCTCGAGCCAGTCGTTCTCGACAATCCATCGCCGGACGTCGGACTCACCCAGACCAGTGGCTCCCCCCTGCATGGGAGAGCCGCTGAAGAGGACCACGACACGACTGCCACCATTACCAGAAGCGTCCACCGGCTTCATCTTCGCCAGCATGTGCTGAAGGAAGAGCAGCGATCCGTCGCTGACGCGCGGCAGCCCGCCACCGAACCGTCCTGCATCGCCCAGCTCATGCTCGGCGCGGACCTGCTGCTCAGCGTGCTTCCAGCTGAGACCGAATGGAGGGTGCGCCAACAGGTAGTCGAAGCGCTGATCGCCGAAGCGGTCCTCCCGCAGGACGTTCCCGAACAGGATCTGCCCCGGGTCGCGTCCGCTCATCAGCATGTTGGAGCCTGCGACGGCCCAGGTCTCAGCGTTGATCTCCTGGCCGTACAAGGACACATGCGCCTCGGGGTTGGCGGTCTCGATGCGCCTGGCCACCTCCTCGAGCAGTCCGCCCGTCCCGCAGGCCGGGTCATGCACCGTGCGGAGTACGCCAGGCGCATGCTGATCGGGCCGCACCAGCAGTGCAGACATCAGCCGGCCGACGTCACGGGGGGTGACGTGCTCGTCGGCGCCAGTCCCTCCTGCCTGGTCGGCAGAGCGCCGTACGAGGTCCTCGAACACGAACCCCATGTCGTCGGCAGAGAGGGGCGCCCCTAGATCCATGGAGAGGAACCGGCTGACGACGGCATACAGCAGCCCAGTGTGGTGCAGCCGTTCGACGGTGCGGTCGAACTCGAAGCGCTGGAACACGTCCCTGACGTTCTCGGAGTAACCGCGCACGTACTCACGCAGCAACGCCACCGAACTACTCGGATCAGCGACGACAGCATCCAGGGCGTAGCAACTGGCATTGAAGAAGGGATGGCCAGAGGCGCGGCGGAGCGCAAAATCCCGGTACGAGTCCGGATATGCACCTCTGTCCGCCAGTTTGGCCGATGCGTCCAGCACCTCCTGGCGCGTGGGCTCGAGCAGGCAATCCAAGCGCCGCAGTACGGTGAACGGCAATACGACGCTGCCGTACTCGGATGTCTTGAAGTCCCCGCGAAGAAGGTCCGTGAGTGACCAGATATGCCTGGAAAGCTGCGTCCCCGGATCGCTCATGACATTCCCCTCCGACCACCCGACCCCTCCCGCACCTCGGGCGGATCTGCACACAGTCAATGGATCTTACGCAGGGGACATCACTGCGACGGCCCATCCCTCGCCAATCAGCCAGCGCCACTCGCCCGGCAGCAGCCCGTGCCCCACGATCCCCACCTGACGTGACCGGCGTCAGCAGCCCTCATCGCAGCCGGTCGCCACGCTGGCCAGCTCCTTCCGAGACAACCAGCCATCATTGCGGCTGGTTCGAGGATGGCGACGCATTCCACGTGATGCGTTACCGGAAAGACGTCGGCTTACGGCGGTGGGTTCGAACTTGAGCCTGCTCAGGCAAAGTCAGACTCACGCCTTGCGCTCATCCACTCAGCGCCATGCTTCTCCCCTGCCTCGCAGGCAGTCACTCAACGTGCCCTTGGCAGCACCTCCGGTGGCATGACGTCCCGTGCCACCCAGGCCCGCCGCAACGTCACTTCCTGGGGAGAATCTGGGGAGTATCGACGGGCCTGGGGAGCGCGTGGGGAGAATCGGCCGCGTAACGCAGCACGATCCCGAAAGACGCTGAAAGATCTATCCGCGCAGGTCAGGGGCGGGCACAGCCGCATCGATGCAGGTCAGCGCCACCAGGTAGACAACTTCATGACGTACGTGCCGAGATCGTCGGCCTCGACGATCCCCGGGAGCGATCCGCCCTCGCGCAAGGGCGTGACGTAGCGGGTCGCCGTCACTTCGGTAAGCATCGGCCCAGGCTATCCGGCCCGGTCCGGCGCGGCCGGGCGGGAACCGGCGGGCGTGCGGCGGAGTCCTGGGGTCAAGGGGACGGGGCCGGGGGGCTCCACGGAGGATCAGGGGGAGTTCATGGATCTGTTCGACTTCGAGGCGGGCGGCGGGCGGGACCACTCGGCGGAGGTGGGAGGCCACGGCTGCGGCTGGGGGACGGTCCTCTTCCTCGGCTTCTGCGTCCTGCTCGTCGTGCTGGCCCAGTGGGCCTTCGGCGCGGTGGGCGCCTTCTTCGGCTGGCTGCTCGGACTGCTGGACTGAGACCGGACCGGGACCGGACCGGACCGGCGCGGGCGGGCGGGCGGCGGCGCGTCCGGCGGGCCGCCGCCGTCGGGCGCCCCGAGGACGTGCCGAGGACGTGCCGGCGCCGGGCGCCGAGGACGGACGGGAGCGTGTGGATCTCGGGTGGTCTTGCCCGCAGGATTACGGAGCCGTGTGCCGCCGGGCGGGACCGCTCCGCCTCAGGGCGTCCCGGGGGTCCCGGAGGGGGCGGCCGGCGGCGGGCAGGCGACCGTGCCGGGCTTGACGGAGAGCTTCAGGCGGGGCGTGGTGAGCAGTCCGGGGATCTGGAAGTCCTGGGCGGTGCCGGTGATCCGGTCGAACTTGGCGTACCGGGCCTGGATGCCGAAGCGGTGCTGCGGGGCGCCCAGCGGGTTGGGCACGTAGGCGCCGGTGGCGTCCTTGACGGTGCGGACGTCGGCGCCGTTGACGTTGAGGTCGACGACGCCGTCCATGTCGAGCTCGCCGGTGGCGTTCCTGAGGTCGAGGACGGTGTTCCGGGTGCGGATCTCCCAGGAGCCGGGGTTGTCGTCGCCGAGGGTGAGCAGCAGGGTGTACGTGGCTCCCGCGATCTGCTGCCGCCGGCTGAGGCAGAGTCCGTTGAGGACGCCGTCCGCGAAGCCCATCCGCAGCACCCGCACGCTGCCGGCCGTGCCGTCGGCCCGTACGACCTCCTGGTCGACGACGGCGGCGCCGTACTGCGTCCCGTACAGGCTGCTGGTGGTGAAGTCGACGGGCTGGTCCTGGACGCGCAGGCCGACCGCGAGGGCCCCGGTGGCCATCGCCGAGCCGAGGCCGCCGGCGGCGAGGAGGGCGGGGGCGGCGACGGCGAGGGCGCGCCACCAGTGGGTGCGCCCCTCGGGGCGGCGAGGGCGGCGAGGGTGGTGGGGGCGGAGGGGGGCTGGGCGGCTCATGGCGTGGTCACCGTGATCGTTCCGGGGAGGTGGACGGGGTTGTCGGTGGAGTTGAGCTCCGCGTGGTCGTCGACGGTCCTGATCGCGTAGATGTCGCCCGCGAACTCCTCCGCCCCGGCGGTGAGCGGGATGATCGAGCCGAAGAAGTCGAGCAGCCCCTGGACTCCGCAGATCTTGAACAGGACGCGGACGCAGACGTTGGTGATGTTCCCCCACATGGTCGTGGTCTCGGGCTGGCCGGCGCTGTCGTAGCCGCCGAGGGAGCCCTCGTTCGGCACGTCGATGACGAGGGTGTGTCCGTCGGCGCGCTGGGTGACGTTCATGTGGGAGCGGATCTTCAGCTTGGTGAAGGTGTACTTGTTGGTGACCCGGGTGGTGCCGTCGGAGAGCCGGATGGTGACCCCCTTGTCGACGGTCAGGGAGACCGCGACCATGCTGTCGATCGTCACGTGCAGCGGGTACGGGCTGGGCAGGAACGGTACGCCGAGCGGTTCCACGGCCGCGGGCGGGCGGCCCGCGGCGCTGCTCGGCCGGCCGGAGGCGAGCGCGGTGGCGACGGCGAGCAGCAGCGCGGCCACCACCGCGAGCGCCTTGCGCCGCTCGCGTACGCCGGTCATCCCTCCACCGCCTCGGGTACGGCCGCGGGGGCGGCGGCGCGGGGCCGCCGGGCGCCCCAGCCGACGGTCATCGAGCCGCCCAGCACCCCGAGGGCCATGCCGAGGAGGAAGCCGCCGAGGTTGGAGACGACGAGCGAGACCACGGCGAGGACGCAGCCGATCAGCCCGAAGGTGTAGCGCTGCCGGGGCGCGGCGATCGGGATGAGTCCGCACAGGATCATCCCGCCGCCGACCAGGTAGCCCGCGATGCCGCCGAAGCCGGTGCTGACGATGAGCTGCACCGAGCTGAGGGAGAACTTGAGCACGGTCCAGCCGCCGGCCACCAGCCACACCCCGCCCCAGAAGGGGCGGGTGCGGCGGAAGGCGCGGAACCAGGCGGCGGCGGTCCGGAATTGTGCGAATGCCCTGCCCGGCCGGCTCAGCATGAGGTGGCCGTTCCGGCGACGACCCTCAGTTTCAGGTCGGGCAGCACGAGCGCCCCGGCCATCTCGGCGTCGTAGGCGGTGGCGTGGAGGCCGTGCAGCTTGATGGAGCTGCCGCCCTCGCCGCCGGCCGAGCCGAGGCCGAAGCCGCCGGGGAGCGCGCCGGTGAGCGGCTTGCCGGCGACCGTGACCTGGTCGGCGGACTGGCCGAGGACCGCGTTCTGCAGGGTGGTGGGGCCGTACGCCTGGAGTTCGGTCGCCTGGATGTAGAGGTTCGAGGCGTCGATGTCGGTGGTGAAGGTCGCGGGCGGGGCCGCGGTCACCGTCTGGCCGCCGGTCAGCAGCAGCGAGTACGGCACGCCCGCGATCGACTGGTGGACGATCCCACAGAGTCCGGCCAGCCCGGCGCTGGCGAAGCCGACGCGCGCCATCGCGGTGTTCGTGGTGGTGGAGCCGTCCGGGCGGCCCACGGCGGGGGTGTTGACGATGGCGCCGAAGCCGGTGCCGGAGACGCCGTTGGAGGTGAGGGTGAACGGCTGGCCGGTGACGCTGAAGTTGGCGGCGAGGGCTCCTTGTGCGATGGCCGCGCCGAGTGCCGCGACGGCGAGGCAGGAGGGGACGAACGCGAGGGCGCCGCGGCCCCAGCGGGTGCCGCGCCGGGTGCCGTCGGCGGCCTCGGCGAGCATCCGGGCGTTCCATTCGGAGGCGGCGCGGGCGCCGACGTGGAGGGGGTTCATGCGGATCCGCTCCCCAGGGACGCGGGGGACGTCGGCGTCCCGTCGGTGGTACGGGCGCGGCGCAGGAGACGGCCGCGGCGCCCGGCGGGCTTCTCCGGCAGCCAGCCGAAGGCCATGGCGCCGCCGAGGACCGACAGGGCCATGCCGACGAAGAGGCCGCCGAGGTTGGACAGCGGGAACGAGGCCACGCCGGCGATGACGGCGATGGTTCCGGCGGTGTGGCGCTGGCCGGGCAGGGCGAGGACGAGCAGGGCCATCGCCATGATGACGACGCCGCCCGCCATGCCGGCGATGCCGCCGACGCCGACCTGGAGGATCCGGCCGAGCGGGGCCATCGGCAGGAAGAAGATCACGAAGCCGCCGAGGGCGATCCAGATCGCGGCCCAGAAAGGGCGGGTGCGGCGGAAGCGGCGGAAGGCGCGGCGGGCGCGGGCCGGGCCGGAGGGCGGTGCTCCGGGCGTCTCGGGCGGATCGTCGGTCGTCACGGGGGCCTCACAGGAAGGGTCCGGGAAGGGGCGGGCGGTCGGCCGGGGCCCGGGGCGGCGCGCCCCGCGGTGGCGCGCCGTCCCGGTCCGGGTCGTGCGGTGGTGCGCTGGTGCCGTGGTGCTCATGCGGTGCGGAGGGGGTGTCAGCAGCCCGTGTCGCCGTGCTTGATGGCGATCGCGAGGTCCGGCAGCGTGATGGCGCCGGCGATCGTGGCGCCGTTGGCGTCGGCGTTCAGGTTGCTGATGTCGGTGCGGCCGCCGGTGGCGTCGAGGCCGAACTGGCCCGCGGCGCCGTCCTGGATGCCGGTGGCCTTGATCCCGGCGCCGTCGGCCGCGGCGCCGATGACGTTCGGGGTGGCGTCGCTGGCGTTCAGGGTGGCGGTGGCCGCCTTGAGCGCCTGCGCGTCGAGGATGAGCTTGTTGGCCTGGAGCCCGGCGCCGTTGGCCAGCTGGTCACTGGTGAGCGGGGTCGCGGCGGCGGGCGAGGAGATGTTGAGCGACCAGGTGCCGAGGCTGCCGATCACCGGCAGGTTGACCGACTGGGTGGCGTGGACGCAGATCCCGTCGAGGCCGGCCTTGGCGATGCCGACCTGCGCGGCACCCTTGGGCCCGCCGGCGTCGATCGTGTGCATGACGGCGCCGATGCCCTGCGGGGCCGCCACCGTCTTGGAGCTGAGGGTGAACGGCACGCTGGTCAGGGAGAGGTTCGCCGCGAGGGCGCCCTGGACCATCGCGGTCGCCATGGCCGCGACCGCCGCGCAGGCGGGGACGGCGAGGAAGGCCGATCTGCGCCAGCGGGTGACGCCTCTGGGCTCGTTCTGCATGAGGGTTCTCCAACCGTGGATCCGCGCGGAGGGCGCGGGGTGGATGAGGGACAGCCGTACGTCCGGGGCCGGAGGCCGGGGACGGCGGACACTCTGTGGCTGCCTGTTCGAGAATTGGACACTATGAGAAGTTGTGTCAATAGCGCGGACAGACTTGGCAGTTCTGACGCCGGGGCGCGGAGGCGGGGCACGGGCCGGGGCACGGGCCGGGGGAGGCCGCGGGGGCTGCTCTACGCTGGCGCGATGGCACGCTTCAGGGAGACGGTCCGGACACTGCTGCGCGAACGCCTGCTGGACGCCGCCTTCGACCGCGTGGCGGAGCACGGCTTCGCCAAGCTCCGCATGGCGCACGTGGCCGGCGACGTGGGCGTCAGCCGGCAGACCCTGTACTCCGAGTTCCCGTCCAAGGACGCGGTCGGCGAGGCCCTGTTCCGGCGCGAGCTGGAGCGCTGCCTGGTCGGCATCCAGCAGGCCCTGGACGCGCACCGGGACGACCTCCGCGCGGCGGTGGAGGCGGCCGTCGCCTTCACGCTGACGCTGGCCGGCCGCAATCCGCTGATCAAGGCGATGCTGACCAGCGCGGGCGAGGACGGCCTCCTCCCCTATCTGACGACCCGTTCGGCCGCCGCCTTCGATCTGGCGACGGCGATGGCGGGCACGTACGTGGCGGAGACCTGGCCCTCGGTCGACCCGGTCGCGCGCGAACTGGCGGTGGACGCGGCGGTCCGCCTGACGGCGAGCCATGTCGTCCAGGCCGCCTCCTCGCCCGAGGAGTCGGCCCGCCGGATCGCGGACACGGTGGTACGGGTCGCCCTGAGCACCGGTACGGAACGGCTGCCGGGCGTCACCGCTCCCACGGCGGCCGGCGCCCGCGCCTGAGGCGGGCGGCGTCCCACCACGGGCGGCCGTCCCCGAGCCGGGCGCGGAGCCGCTACGGCGGCCGGGGTCCCGCGTACTCCTCCAGGACGGGCCGGTTGCCGAGGCCCGGCGCCGTCGAGACGGGGTAGGCGCGCAGCCCGACCCGCCCCTCGACCCGGTCGATCGCGCCCCAGCCGTACTGCCGGGAGTCGTCGGAGAGGTCGGGGTTGTCGCCGAGGTAGAAGAAGCCGCCCTCGGGCACGGTCCGCAGCGCGGCGCGCGCCGATCCCGTGCCCTCCGTCGAGCAGCACGCCCCGGCGCGCAGGGCCCTGCCCTCCCACTGGGGCGCGACCACCCGCCGGACGGGTCCCGTGCCGCCCTCCTGGAGCAGCACCTGGAAGGGTTCCCCGCCGGTCGAGACGATCGCCACCCGGTCGCCGGGCACGCCGATCACCCGTTTCACCAGGAGGGAGTCCTGCCGGCCGCCGCGCAGCAGGACGACGTCGAAGCGGCGCACCCGGCCCTCCGAACCCGGCGAGACGAGGATCCGGTCGCCGGGGCGCAGGGTCGGGTCCATGCTGGACCCGTCGACCCGGACGCCGAGGGCGGTCACGGCCACTCCCGCGAGCAGACAGAGCAGGGCACCGGTCCCGAGCACGGCGCCGACGGCACGGCCCGCCCTCATCGGCGCCCCTCGCGGCGTCGCTTCCGGTGGCCGCTGCGGCCGGGGTGCGGTACGGCCCCGGACCGGTCGAATTCGGTCATGGCGGGACGGTAGGCCGGGCGGTGGTCGGCGGCTGTGACCGTACCGCTCAGCCTTGTTGACCGCGCGTCAACAAGGCGTCGGGGGCGGGTACGGGGACGGCACCCCGGTCGCGGACCTGGTAGGCGCGCGGGGTCTCGCCGGTCCAGCGGCGGAACGCCCGGTGGAAGGCGCTGGGTTCGGAGAAGCCGAGCTGCCGGGAGAGCCGTTCGATGGAGACCCGGCCCGCGGTGAGCTCCGCGATGGCGTGATCCCGTCGCACCTGGTCGCGCAGCCGCTGGTACGTGGTGCCCTCGGCGGCCAGTTGTCGGCGGAGGGTCTGCGGGCTGACCGAGAGCCGCTCCGCGAGTTCCTCGGGCGTGGGCACGGGCCCGGCGGGGAGCGCCCGACCGATGAGGTGGCGCACCCGGCCGGTGGCCGTGCTCCCCCACTCGGAGCAGACGAGCACGCCGTCGGGGGCGCGGCGGAGGAAGCCCGCCAGGGCGTCCGCGTCCCGCAGCACGGGTTCGTCGAGGTCGGCACGGTCGAAGACGGCGGCGGTGCGCCCGGCGCCGAAGACGCAGGGGGCGCCGAACAGCAGGGCGTACTCGGCGGCGTGGCGGGGCTCGGGGTGGGCGAACTCGACGCGGCGCAGCCCGACGCGGCGGCGGACGAGCCAGCCGGCGAAGCGGTGGGCGACCAGGACGGTGGCCTCGACGCCGAAGTGCAGCGGGTCGTCGTACCCGGAGACGTCGAACTCCAGCCGGACCTCGTCGGGCCCCTCGTCCTCCCCCGCGGGCGCGGGCGGTTCGACGAGCCGGAAGCTCGGGCCGCCCGGGAAGAGGGAGTAGAAGGTCTGGGCGCGGTGCAGCGCCTCGCGCAGGTCGCGGCTGCCGTGGACGACGACGTGCCCCATCATCGCGAAGGTGCCGACCTTGGTGGGGGCGCCGCCGAAGCCGATCAGCTCGTCGTCGAGGGCCGCCCACAGCAGCCGGACGAGCCGCCCGAACCGTCGGGAGGGGACCCGGTCGGGGCCGCCCGCGGGGGATCCGGGGAGCAGTTCGGCCGGGAGTCCGGCGCGGGCGAGCAGCGGTCCGGCGGCGAGCCCGCGCCGCTGGGCGCCCAGCAGGACGGCCCGTACGTGGTGCGCGTGGACCGACCCCGACGCCGACGCCGTCCGCATGCCCGTCGCCTCCGTTCCGGCCGTGCCGGCCCCCGCCCGCCGGATCCTCGGCGCACTTGACACTTCACCTGATGGATGTCCAGGTTCGGACACTCTAATGCGGACTGTCAGGCGCGTGGGGGGAGTCTGCGGCGAACAGGGCGTACGTCACAGCGACTCCGTCTACCGTCGCTCCAGGAAGCGCCGGTGAGGCACCGGCGCGGCGGTACGGGAGAGGGGCAGGCATGAGCGGAGTGGCACGGCGGACCGTGGTGGCGGCCGGCGGGGCGGGGCTCGCCGCGGCGGCGCTGGCCGGGTGCGGGGGCTCGAACGCGGAGGGCGACACCGGCACGGGAGGCGCGGACGGCGCCCCGCAGGGCCCGCTCGCGAAGACCGGGGACATCCCGGTCGGCGGCGGCAAGGTCCTGGCGGACAAGGGCGTGGTCATCACCCAGCCGAAGGCCGGGGAGTTCAAGGCGTTCTCGTCGAAGTGCACGCACGCGGGCTGCGCGGTGCGCGAGGTGAAGGACGGCGTGATCGTCTGCCCGTGCCACCAGAGTCAGTTCGACATGTCGGACGGCAGCGTGAAGTCGGGCCCGGCGACGTCGCCCCTGCCGCCCGAGCCGATCGAGGTGAAGGGCGAGGAGATCTCCTTCGGCTGAACGCGGAGCGGCGCCGCCCCGCTCACCCGCCGTGAGGGCGCGTCAGCCGCCCGAGTTCCCGGCGGAGGAGGCGCGGCGCGGCGCCT
Source organism: Streptomyces sp. NPDC058955 (assembly GCF_042741435.1). Classification (NCBI taxonomy): domain Bacteria; kingdom Bacillati; phylum Actinomycetota; class Actinomycetes; order Kitasatosporales; family Streptomycetaceae; genus Streptomyces; species Streptomyces sp. NPDC058955. The sequence continues at coordinate 25,414 of NZ_JBHYKM010000104.1, forward strand.
TCCAGGCGGCGAGCAGGTCGTCGGTGGTCGCGATGGTGGCGACCAGGGCGAGGGTGTTGCGGATCATCGCGGGGGTGTAGTCGGCCGGCACCCCCGCGATGGCGTCCTGGGGGACGACGACCGTGTAGCCGAGGTTGACCGCGTCGAAGACGGCGTTGGGCACCGCCACATTGGCGGACACTCCGGTGACGACGAGGGTCCGGCAGCCGAGGTTGCGCAGCAGCGCGTCCACCCCCGTCCCGGCCAGCGGGGACAGGCCGTGCAGCCGCCGTACCACCAGGTCCTCGTCCGCCACCCGGATCGGCTCCGCGACACGGACCGCCGTCGAGCCGCTGTGCTGTTGCACAGGAAGCCGTGCGGCGGCCCGGAAGAGGCGCGCGTTGGCGTTGGAGCCGCGCCCGTCGGGGCGCCGTTCGGCGACGGCGTGGACGACCTGGACGCCGGCGCCGTGGGCGGCGTCGACGAGCCGGGCCACATTGGCCAGGGCGCCCGACCTCCGCGCGACGGCGGCGAGTTCGGGAAGGGCGCTCCGCGCGCCGACGACCCCCTCCTGGCACTCGACGGTGAGCAGCACGACGCCGTCCGGACGGAGCCGCTCGTCGAGCTCTTCCCTGCGACCCATCGCTCCCCCTCGTCTCCGCGTCCCGTCGCTGCCTCTTGCACCGGCGCGGACGCGCACCCATGATTTCTGACGTCTCATCAGAAATCCAGAAGGGTGCGGACGATGACCGTCGCACAGCGCCGTGGACGCCGGATCATGATGACCCCGGAGGAGCTCGACTCCTTCCTCACCGAGCAGCGCACCTGCCGGGTGGCGACCGTCTCCGCCGACGGCCGTCCGCACGTCAGCGCGCTGTGGTTCGCGTGGGACGGCACCTCGCTCTGGCTCTACTCGCTGACCCGCAGCCGCCGTTGGGCCGAACTGCGCGCCGACCCCCGGCTCTCGGTCCTGGTGGACGACGGCGAGGAGTACGGGGAGCTGCGCGGGGCCGAGCTGTCGGGGACGGCGGTCTTCGTCGGCGAGGCGCCGCGCACGGGCGAGCCGTGCCCCGGACTCGACGCGGTGGAGCGCCTCTTCGCGGCGAAGAACTTCGGCCTGGACGCCATGCCGCACGACGGCCGGCACGCCTGGCTCCGGCTGACCCCGGACACCGTCACCACCTGGGACTTCCGCAAGCTCGGCGGGGCGTGACCCCAGGGCCACCGGGACCACTCGGTCCACCCGGACCACCAGGTCGACCGAGGCAACCGGATCGACCAGGGCCCCAGGGCCCCGGTCAGCCCGCGTGCGGCCGCCCCGCCTCCCGCAGCGCCTCGACGACCGCGCGCAGGGAGGGCCGGCGGCCGGCGTCGGTGCGCCAGGTGGCGTAGATGTGCCGGCGCATCTGCTGCCGTACGGGCACGCAGACCACGCCGTCCGGGTGGGGCCGGCCGAGCCGGGGCGTGACGCACACCCCGAGTCCGGCGGCGACGAGCGCGAGCTGGGTGTGGTGCTCGCCCGCGAAGTGGGCGATGCGCGGCTCGATGCCCTGGGAGCGGAGGGTGAACATCAGCCAGTCGTGGCAGAACTCGCCCTCCGGCCAGGACACCCAGTCCTCGTCGGCGAAGTCCTCCAGGTCCACCGCCTCGCGCCCGGCGAGCCGGTGCCCGGCAGGCAGGGCGACGTCCGCGGCGTCGTCGAGCAGATGGGCGCGCTCCAGCTCGCCGGGGACCGGCGCCCGCCGGTTGCTCCAGTCCAGGACGATGGCGAGGTCGGCGTCGCCGCGCAGCACCGCCCGTACGCCCTGCTCGGGCTCCAACTCGGCGGTGCGGACCCGCAGATCGGGGTGGCGGGCGCGCAGCGAGGCGAGGGCGGCGGGGAAGAGGCCGCGCGCGGCGGTCGGGAAGCCGACGAGCCGGACCTCGCCGACGACCTGGCCGCGCTGGGCCTCGATGTCGGCCTGGGCGAGCTGGACGTGGGAGAGGATCCGGGCCGCGTGCTCGGCGAGCAGCATGCCCGCGTCGGTGAGCCGCACCCCGCGCCCGTTCTTGGCGAGGAGCCGCTGCCCCACCTCCCGCTCCAGTTTGGACAGCTGCTGGGAGACGGCGGAGGTCGTCACGTGCAGTCCGTCGGCGGCGCCGCTGACGGAGCCGTGCCGGGCGACGGCGTCGAGGGTGCGCAGGCGCTCCAGGTTCAACATGTAAGCAATGCTAAGCGAAGGGGTCGACAGAATCTCGCTTGTTCTACGACATCGGTGCCGTCACCCTGAGTACATGAGCCACGAAGCCGCCTCCGCCCCCTCGCCCGGACCGTCCCCCTCCCCCGCCCGTCGCTCCCTGCGCGCGCACCTCCTCGACTGGCGGGTCCGCTTCGGCGTCCTGGCCCTGATCTGGGGCTTCAGCTTCCTGTTCATCAAGGTCGGCACGGAGGGCTTCGCGCCCTTCCAGGTGACCTTCGGCCGGCTGCTGTTCGGTACGGCGGTGCTGGCCGTGGCGCTGGTGGTGAAGCGGGACCGGCTGCCGCGCGGGGCCAGGACGTGGGGGCACCTGACGGTGGCGGCGTTCCTGCTCAACGCGCTGCCGTTCTCGCTCTTCGCGTACGCGGAGCTGACGATCCCGTCGACGCTGGCGGGGATCTGCAACGCGACGACCCCGCTGTGGGGCATGGTCCTGTCGCTCGTGGCGCTCTCCGAGGACCGGCCCACCCGGGTGCGCGCGGCCGGTCTCGGCATCGGCTTCATCGGCGTCCTGACGGTCCTCGGCGCCTGGCAGGGCTTCTCCGGCCTGGACGTGACGGGCACGGCGCTGGCGCTGCTCGCCTCGTTCAGCTACGCGGTCGGCTGGATCTACGTCCGCCGCACCCTGAGCGGGACCGGCGCCTCGCACCTCTCCCTGGCGACCGGCCAGGTCGGCCTGGCCACCCTGCAGCTGGCCCTCGTCACCCCGCTCTTCACCACCCTCCCGGAGTCGGTCGAGCTGCTCCCGCTGCTCTCGGTGATCGCCCTCGGCGCCCTCGGCACCGGCTACGCGATGCTGCTCCAGTACGGCGTGGTCGCGGAGGTCGGCCCGACGACGGCGTCGATGGTCACGTACTTCATCCCGGTGATCGCGACGGCGGCGGGCGTGGCCTTCCTCGGCGAGCAGCTCGCCTGGAACACCCCGGTGGGCGCCGTCGTGGTCCTCCTCGGCGCGGCCCTCACCCAGACCCGCACCTCGGCGCGGACCCCGGCCCCCTCCCGCACCACGCCGGCGCCCGCGCCCGCGCCCGCCGAGGCGTCGGCCAGAAGCGCGGCCCGCACCTGACCGGCCCCCTCCCCCGTCGCGGGCCCGGTCCCGGCCTCAGCCG
>NZ_JBHYKM010000105.1:0-28104 GCF_042741435.1 Streptomyces sp. NPDC058955
TGTTCCTCGGTGCCCCTCACCCCCGCGCGGTCGTGGTCGGGGGGGGGATTATACACACCCCGGCCCCCACCCACCGCCCGCCGCGCCCCGGGCGGGGGCCCCCCCGCACCAGTCCACCGCCGCCCCGCGGCACGGTCAAACGAATTAGGAGGTGGGGGCCCTGACGGGGTGCCACAGGAAACCGGCCGCACCGGTGAACGGAACCGGCCCGCCCCCGAGAAGGGGTGCGGGCCGGTGGGCTGGTGGACCGGTCGAGCGGTGGACCGGTGAGGGCGTGCGCGCCGCGCGCGGCCTCTCAGTCGAGGCAGAACTCGTTGCCCTCGACGTCCCGCATGTTGATGCAGGACTCGTTGACGCCGTCGGCGTACAGCGTGAGGTCGTGGACCGCGCCGAGCGCGACCAGGCGCGCGCATTCCGCTTCCAGCGCCGCCAGCCGCTCCGCGCCCACGAGCCCGGTGCCGGCCCGCACGTCGAGGTGCACCCGGTTCTTGGCGACCTTGCCCTCGGGGACGCGCTGGAAGTAGAGCCGCTGCTCGTCGCCGACCGGGTCGATGGAGGCCCAGTCCGCGCCCCGCCGTCCGGGCTCGGCGTCGTCGAACTCCTCCCAGGAGGCGAACCCCTCCGGCGCCGGCGGCGCGTCGTACCCGAGCGCCGCGCGCCAGAAGCGCGCGACCCGCTCGGGTTCCGCGCAGTCGAAGGTGATCTGGAGTTTCTTGATCGACGCCATCCGGCCATCATAGGGCGGGACTTCCGGCGCATCCTCGCATTTTCGCGCCGGGCCGGGCGGGGGCTGCGGCAGGGCGGGACCGGCCGACTGCCCCGCCCGGTCGGGGACTTGAGGCGTCATGCACGTCGGCTCCCCGACCGCCGTTCAGGCGCGGGCGCGCAGTTGTCTGCCGAGGGCGTACGCGGCCCGCAGGTCGTCGCCGTCGTACCCGGCGCCGGCCAGGGCGCGCAGCGCCGGGGAGGCGTTGACGGCCACCGTGTGCCGCAGGACGGAGAAGAGGGGCACGTCGGAGCCGGAGTCGCCGTAGGCGACGCAGGAGTCCCGGTCGAGGCCGAGGGCCGCGCGGAGCCGGTCGACGGCGGTCACCTTGTCCTCGGGGACGAGGATCCTGGCGGGGTCGGGCGCCGTCCGGAACGGGGGCGGCGGGAAGCCGGAGGCCACCACGTCGGCGACGCCGAGGCCGCGCAGCCGGTCGGCGAAGAAGTCCGGCGACATGGTGACGACGACGGCCCGGTCGCCCCGGTCCCGGATGTCCGCGAGGACCTCCGGGAGCCCGCCGATCCACGGCGCCCCGTCGAACGCCTCGGCGACGACGCCGGGGGTCAGCTCCCGCCACAGTCCGTACAGGGCGGCGGCGAAGCCCCGGGTGTCGATGCTTCCGGCGGCGAACTCGGCCTCCAGGGCGTGTAGTTCGGCCAGGCAGCCGAGCCGGGCGGCGATCTCCAGACTGGCCGAGGTGTCCCTCAGCAGGGTGCCGTCCATGTCGAAGACGTGCAGCAGCCGTCCGTCCTTCACCGCGCCTCCCTGGTCCGGGGGTCAGCGTACGCGGCGGACGAAGAGGACCGACACGGCGCCGGCGAGGGTGATGAGCGCGGCGATCACGTACAGGCCGTCGTAGCCGAGCGAGCCGACGATCGCGGCGGCCAGGAACGGGGCGAGGATCTGCGGTCCGGCGTTGGCGACGTTGAGGACGCCCATGTCGCGGGCGGCGTCGTCGGCGGAGGGCAGGACGAGGGTGACGAGGGCCGTGTCGACGGCGAGGTAGGAGCCGAAGGCGAGGCCGATGAGGACCGTGAAGATCAGCATGCCGTGCCAGTCCGGCTTGACGACCGGCACCAGCATGGCGAGGGCGCACAGCGCGGAGGAGACGAAGACCAGCGGCTTGCGCCGGCCCATCCGGTCGGAGAGGACGCCGCCGAGGACGGTCGCGAGGAGGGTGACGCCCGCGTCGATGGGGGCGATGAAGGCGACGGCCTCCTCCGGGGCCAGTCCCTCCGGCAGCGCGATGTGGTCCTGGAGGATGTACAGCTGGAAGAGGGAGACGGCGAAGAAGCCCAGCATCATCAGGAAGCGGCCGATGAAGACCCAGCGGAAGTCGGCCGACTTCAGGGTGCGGGCGAAGGTGCGGAACTGGGCGCTCAGCGGGGCCGGCCCGGCCGCCGGGCGGCGCCGGTCGCGGACGACGGTGGTGAAGAGGACGGCGGCCACGGCGATGACGGCGCCGAACACCAGATAGCCGACGGCGATGTCGCCGGGGACGAAGACGGCGGCGGCGGAGATGCCGACGGCGGTGCCGATCGGGGTGCCGATGCCGACCATCGCGGAGGCGAGGCCGCGGCGCTCGACGGGGACGCGGTCGGGGACGACGGCGGTGAGCGCCGCCTGGTAGACGTTCATCGTCGCCTGGACGAGGCACCAGCCGATGGTGACGAGGAGGACCGAGCGGGCCTGGCCGAGGAGGGCCAGCGCGCCGAGGGCCGCGAGACCGCCGCCGAGGATCCACGGGTTGCGCCGGCCGGAGCGGTCGGAGAGCACGCCCGCGAGCGGGTTGAAGACGGTCGCGAAGATCGCCGCGATGCCGGAGACCAGGCCGAAGTTGGCGACCTTGTCGGCCGGGTCGACCAGTTCGACCTGGACGGGGAGGAGCACCGCCCCGATGCCCATGTAGACCATGTACATCGCGGCGTTGGCCACGGTCAGCAGGGGCATCAGCCGCAGGAGCGGCCCCCTGGTGAGGGGGGCGGTCCCCTCCGGGGCGGTCGGCGCGGGCTCCGGGGTGGTGTTCATGGTGGTGCTCCTGGGACAGGGGTGGTCAGCTGCCGAAGCCGAGGCCGAGGCGGTCGAGGGTGCGGAGCCACAGGTCGCGGCGGCCCTCGTTGCGGTCCGACCGGGTCAGCGAGCGCTGGGTGATGCCGATGCCGATCGAGCGGGCGGGCTCGGGCGGGAAGGGCAGCGGCTTGCGGCGGACGAGTTCGAGGGAGGTGCGCTCGGTGCGGGCCCCGGCCAGCAGGTCGAGCATCACCTCGGCGCCGAAGCGGGTGGCGCCGACGCCGAGTCCGGTGAAGCCGGCGGCGTACGCCACCTTGCCGTGGTGACTCGTGTCGAAGAAGACGCAGAAACGGGTGCTGGTGTCGATGGCTCCGCCCCAGGCGTGGCTGAAGCGGACGCCCTCCAGCTGCGGGAAGGTCGTGAAGAAGGTGCGGGCCAGGGTGGCGAAGGTCTCCGGGCGCTGGTCGTTCTCGGCGCCGACGCGGCCGGCGTAGCGGTAGACGACGTCGTAGCCGCCCCACAGGATCCGGTTGTCGGCGGAGATCCGCACGTAGTGGAAGTGGTTGGCGGGGTCGGACCAGCCCTGGCGGTTCTTCCAGCCGACGGCGGCGAGCTGCGCGGCGTCGAGCGGTTCCGTCATCAGCGCGTAGTCGTAGACGGGCACCGTGTAGAGGCGGTGGCGGCGCAACAGCGACGGGTACGCGTTGGTGGCGAGGGCGACGCGGCGGGCGGTGATCCGGCCGTAGGGGGTGCGGACGGCGACGACGGCGCCGTGCTCGTCGAGGGAGAGGCCGGGGGTGTGCTCGTGGATGCGGACGCCGAGGTCGAGGCACGCCTGCTTGAGGCCCCAGGCGAGGCGGGCCGGGTTGACCATGGCCGTGTCGCTCTTGTTCCACAGGCCGCCGAGGAAGGTGGGCGAGTCGATCTCGGCGCGGACGGCGTCGGCGTCGAGGAGGGTGGTGGTGGCGCCGTACTTCTCGGCGGTCTCGGCCTCCTCGGCGAGCCAGGAGACCTGGTGGGGCTCGGTGGCGACGGTGAGGGAGCCGGTGCGCTCCCAATCGCAGTCGATGCCGTACCGCTCGATGGCGTCCTCCATGGCCTGGAGGTTCTCCCGGCCGAGGCGTTCGAGGGTGGCGATCTCGTCGGGCCAGCGGTCGAGGCCGTTGCCGAGGCCGTGGGTGAGGCTGGCCTCGCAGAAGCCGCCGTTGCGGCCGGAGGCGGCGTGGCCGATCTCCGCGCCCTCGATGAGGACGACGTCAGTGGCGGGGTCGCGTTCCTTGGCGACGAGCGCGGTCCACAGGCCGGCGTAGCCGCCGCCCACGACCAGCAGGTCGCAGGTGGTGCCGCCGACGAGGGCGGGGGTGGCCCGGGGGCGGCGGGGGTCGTCGAGCCAGAACGGCTTGGGTTCGGCGTCCCGCAGGGAGATCAGGTGGTCCATGGGGGTGTCCTTCGGATCGCGGAGGAGCCCGGTCGCGGGGCTCCTTCCGAGGTGCCGCCCATGAGACCCGGCCGCGCCCGGCAAGGTCAATGGTGTTGACATAAGGCGCGCGGCGGGTGCCCGGGAGGGGTCGCCACCGGCTCAGCCCTGCGGGTCCCAGCGGTCGAGGAGCCCTTCCGCGATGCGGCGGGCGCCGGGGTCGTACCGCTGCGAGAGGGTGCGGAAGGTGCGCTCGGCGGCCTCGGCCGGCCATCCCTCGGGGAGGTGTTCGGCGGGCAGGTACGGGTCGTGGCGGACGACTTCCAGCCAGTCGGTGTGGAGCAGCAGCTGGCGGCCGAGGTCGTCGCGGGCCTCGGCGGGGGCGGGTCCCTCGCCGCCCCAGCGGGCGAGGAAGGCGCGGTACCCGGCGGCGATGGCGTCGAGGTCGAAGGCGGTGCGGAGCAGGGGGCCGGCCTCGGTCGGCGCGACGGCCCGTCCGTGGAAGGCCCTGATACGGTCCCCGAGCCCGAGCTCCGCCGCGATCGGCGCGACGTCGACGCGGCCGGGGGCGGCCCACAGGCCGCTCTGGAGCGGGCCGAAGCCCGCCCAGACGAGCCGGGAGCGCAGGTCGTGGCGCTCCCGGCGCCAGGACTCGGGGAGCGAGAAGCCGACGAGGGTCCAGGTGCCGTCCCAGGTCCGGTTGACGGCGCCGGTGCGGCGCACGCGCTCCTCGCCGTCGGCGAGCACGGCGGCGGCGCGGTCGGTCAGCGAGAAGTACATGCGGCGGCCGCAGCGGTGCCGGTCCAGGAGTCCCCGTCCGACCATGCGGGTCAGCGTGGAGCGGACGGCTTCCTCGCCGACCTCGGCACGGGCGAGGGCGTCGATGACGCCGGCCGAGGAGAGCGCGGTGCCGGTGCCGAGCGCGTGGATGCCGAAGAAGCTCAGCATCAGGGACTGGGGGCGGGGCGCGGAGCCGCGTCCGCCGGTGCCGGGCTCGGTCTCCGGGGTGCGCTGCGGGGCGGGTCGGGTCACGGGGGACAGCGTAGGCGGGCGGGTCGCCGCCGCGACGGCCCCGGCAGAAATATTCGGCACTTTATTGACCGCATGCGAGATGTTGCCTAACTTTGGCGCCGCCGGTGCGAGTGCGAGGCGGGGATCCCGCGCCCCGCCCCCGGCGACCCTCGACTCACGGGAAGGACCCCGTCCATGACTTCTCCCCAGGTGAACCCGGTGGGCCCGGTGGATCTCACCGGCAAGGTGGCCGTCGTCACCGGCAGCGGCCGCGGTCTCGGCCTCGCCTACGCCCGCTCGCTGGCCGCCGCCGGCGCCGCCGTCGTCATCAACGACGTGGACGCCGAGGCCGCCGACGCGGCCGTGAAGGAGATCACCGAGGCGGGCGGCCGGGCCGTCGCCGAGGTGGTGCCGGTCGGTTCGACCGAGGCCGCAGAGGCGCTCGTCGCCCGGGCCGTCGACAGCTTCGGCCGGATCGACACGATGGTCACCAACGCGGGCGTGCTCCGCGACCGCGTGCTGTGGAAGATGACCGACGACGACTTCGACACCGTCGTCCAGGTCCACCTGCGCGGCACCTTCACCTGCGTCCGCGCCGCCGTGGAGCGCATGCGCGAGCAGGGCGACGGCGGCCGGATCGTCGTCGCCGGCTCCCCCGCCGGGCAACGCGGCAACTTCGGCCAGACCAACTACGCCGCCGCCAAGGCCGGCATCGCCGCCATGGTCCGCACCTGGGCGATGGAGCTGGGGCGCGCGGGCATCACCGCCAACGCCGTCATCCCGGTCGCCGCCACCGCCATGACCAAGACCATCCCGGTCTTCGCCCCGCACATCGAGGCCCTGGAGCAGGACGGCACCCCGTTCCCGGACAGCCTGCGCAAGGGCGAGGGCTTCGGCACCCCCGAGGACGTCGCCGGCCTGGTCGCCTTCCTCGCCTCGGACGCCTCCGCCGGCGTCACCGGCCAGTGCATCGGCATCGGCGGCGACAAGCTCGCCCTCTGGTCGCACCCGCAGGAGATCGCGGTGGCGTACGCGGACGGCGGCTGGAGCGCGGACGCGATCGCCGCCGCCTGGCCGGTCTCCGTCGGCCGCGCCCCGGAGACCTACGGCATCCCCGCCCCGGTCCTGTGAGCGGCACCGTGATGGACCTCGACGCGCTCGTCGCCATCGACATGCACGCCCACGCCGAGGTGTCCGCGAAGGGCGGGGCGTCGCTCTCGGCCGAGCTGGACGCCGCCGCCGGGGCGTACTTCAAGGCGGAGCACCGGCACCCGACGCTCCCGGAGATCGCCGCGTACTACCGCGAGCGGTCGATGGCCTGCGTGGTCTTCACCGTGGACGCGGAGTCGGCCACCGGCACCGAGCCGGTGCCGAACGAGGAGATCGCCGAGGCGGCCGCCGAGAACCCTGACGTCATCATCCCGTTCGCCGGCGTCGACCCGTACAAGGGGAAGGCGGCGGTCCGTCAGATCCGGCGGCTCGTCGACGAGTTCGGGGTCAAGGGCTTCAAGTTCCACCCGAACATCCAGGCGTTCCACCCGAACGACCGGATGGCCTACCCGCTGTACGAGGCCATCGAGGACGCGGGCGCGATCGCCGTCTTCCACACCGGGCAGACCGGCATCGGCGCGGGCGCGCCGGGTGGCGGCGGGATCCGGCTGAAGTACTCGAACCCGATGGACGTGGACGACGTCGCCGCCGACTTCCCCGGCATGCGGATCGTCCTCGCCCATCCGTCCTTCCCCTGGCAGGACGAGGCCCTGGCGGTGGCGACGCACAAGCCGAACGTGTACATCGACCTGTCCGGCTGGTCGCCGAAGTACTTCCCGCCGCAGCTCGTCCGCTACGCGAACAGCCTCTTGCAGGACAAGGTCCTGTTCGGCTCGGACTACCCGCTGCTCACGCCGGACCGCTGGCTCGCGGACTTCGCCGGGCTGCCGCTCAAGGACGAGGTGCGGCCGAAGATCCTGAAGGACAACGCGGCCCGTCTGCTCGGCCTCACCACCACCTGAGGGAGACGCCATGCGCAATCAGGGCATCGGGTCCTGGCCGGCCCGCCGGAACCGCAAGAGCCCCCGCCGCACCGCCCTCGTCCACGAGGGCCGTTCCCTCGACTACGCGACGCTCCACGACCGCTCCACCCGCCTCGCCCACGCCCTGCGGGGCGCCGGCGTCGAGCGCGGCGACCGGGTCGCCTTCCTGGGCCCGAACCATCCGGCGTACCTGGAGACGCTGTTCGCCGCCGGGCTCCTCGGGGCGGTCTTCGTTCCGCTCAACACCCGTCTGGCAACGGCGGAGTTGACCCACCAGCTGACCGACTCCGGCAGTCGGGTGCTGGTGCACGCCCGGCAGCCGGAGGGCAAAGTGGCCGAACTGGCCTCGGCCGCCGGGACCGCGACCCTGCTCTCCGTCGAGGGCGAGGGGCCGGGCCTGGTGTACGAGGAGCTGCTCGCCGCCGCGCCGGCGGAACCGCTCGACGAGGAGGTGGGGCACGACGACGTCTGCCTCATCATGTACACCTCGGGCACCACCGGCCGGGCGAAGGGCGCCGTCCTCACCCACGGCAACATCGTCTGGAACAGCCTCAACGTCGTCGTCGACACCGACATCGCCGCCGACGAGGTCGCCTTCGTCAGCGCCCCGCTCTTCCACACCGGCGCGCTCAACATGAGCTGCCTGCCGACCCTCCTCAAGGGCGGCACGGTGGTCCTGGAGTCGGCCTTCGACGCGGAGCGGGCCCTGCGCCTGATCCAACTGCACGGTGTCACGGCGCTGTTCGGGGTGCCGACGATGTACGACGCGATGGCGGCCGCCCCCGGCTGGCCGGAGGCGGACCTGACCAGTCTGCGGCTCCTGCTGTGCGGCGGGGCGCCCGTCCCGAGCCGGACCGCCCGGACGTACCTGGACCGGGGGCTCGCCTTCGTCCAGGGGTACGGCATGACCGAGGCGGCGCCCGGCGCGCTCATCCTGGACCGGGCCGACTCGGCGAGCCACGCCGGCACGGCGGGCGTCCCGCACTTCTTCACCGACGTGCGGGTGCTGCGCGAGGACGGCACCGAGGCGGCGCCCGGCGAGAAGGGCGAGGTCGTGGTGGCGGGGCCGAACGTGACCCCCGGCTACTGGAACCTGCCGGAAGCGACCGCCGCGGCCTTCCGCGACGGGGGGCGCTTCCGGTCGGGCGATGTCGCCACCGTCGACGCCGACGGCTACGTCACGCTCGTCGACCGCCTCAAGGACATGATCATCTCGGGCGGGGAGAACATCTACCCGGCCGAGGTCGAGGACGCCCTGCTCCGGCACCCGGACGTCGCCGAGGCGGCCGTCATCGGCGTCCCCGACGCCCGCTGGGGCGAGGTCGGCCGCGCGGTCGTCGTCCCGCGCGCCGGGACCTCCCCGACCGCCGAGGAGCTGATCGCCCACCTCGGGGGCCTGCTGGCCCGCTACAAGATCCCGCGGAGCGTCGTGCTCGCGCCCGAACTGCCCCGCAACGCCACCGGAAAGCTGCTGAAGGGCCCCATCCGGGACCACTACGGCAGCGACCCCGCCCACTGACCTTCTGGAGAACCCCCATGGCCCTCACCGTCCACGGCATCGACGAGATCCGCGCCCAGGCCGGCGCCGACCTCGGCCACAGTTCCTGGGTCGAGATCGCCCAGTCCCGCGTCGACACCTTCGCCGACGCCACCGACGACCACCAGTGGATCCACGTCGACGCGGAGCGGGCCGCCACCGGCCCCTTCGGCGGCACCATCGCCCACGGCTACCTCACCCTCTCCCTCCTCATCCCGATGTGGAGCGAGCTGCTCCAGGTCGAGGACGTCTCGATGGCCGTCAACTACGGCCTGAACAAGGTCCGCTTCCCCTCCCCCGTCCGTGTCGGCTCCAAGATCCGCACCCATGGCCGGATCGCCACGGTCGAGGACGTCCGGGGCGGCGTCGAGGTCGTCGTCGACCTCACGGTGGAGATCGACGGCACCGACAAGCCCGCCTGCGTGGCCCAGGCGGTCTACCGCTTCTACGCCTGACCTCCCACCCCGGAAGGGCGGCCGCCACCCCGGCGACCGCCTCTTCGGCATGCCCACGCCCGGCAGGCGGACCCTCCCCCGCCGGGTACGGTTCTCCCCGCGTGCGGGACGAGCCGGGAGGCGGAGATGGCGGTGGTGCGACCCGAGGAAGCGGTGCGGCCCGAGGAAGTCGTGGGGCCGCTGGAGCGGGGGCTCGCCGTGGTGCGGGCCGTGGTCGACGGGGGCGGGCGGCGCGGCCTCGGGGAGGTCGCGCGGGCGACCGGGCTCGCGCGGGCCACGGTGGACCGGGTCGCCACCACCCTCACCGTCCTCGGGGTGCTGCGCGCCGAGGGCCGCGATCTGCTGCTCGCGCCGGGCGCCGCCGAGCTCGGCAACGCCTATCTGGACTTCTGCGGGCTGCCCGCCCGTCTCGGGCCGCACGCGGCCGCGCTCGCCGAGGAGCTCGACGCGCCCGTGTCGCTCGCCGTCCCCGACGGGGACGCCGTCCGCTTCCTCACCCAGGCGACCCGCCGGCGGGCGATGGCGATCTCCTTCCGGCCCGGCGACCTGCTGTCGGCCGGACGCTGCGCGCCCGGCGCCCTGTTCGCCGCCGACTGGGACGAGGAGCGGTTCGCCGCGTGGCGGGAGCGGCACCCCGACGACGGCGGGTTCCCGGCGCGCGTGCGGGAGGCCCGCGAGCGGGGCGTTGCCGTCGACGACCAGCTGATCGAGCCGGGGCTGGTGGCCGTCGCGCTGCCCGTCCGGGACCCGACGGGGGCCGTGGTGTGCGCGGTCAGCGTCGTCAGCCACACCAGCCGGCACGACGCCGCCGCCCTGGAGGCGCTGGCCCGCGCGCCGCTCGCCCGGACCGTCGCCTCGATGGAGGCCGCGCTCGCCGCCGGACCACCGCCCGCCGGTGAGCCCGTCGCCCTGTCCGCCGGTCCCGCGCTCAAGGACGAGCTGGGGTCCGGCTACCTCCAGTCGCTGGCCCGGGGGCTCGACGTGCTGCGCGCCTTCGGAGCCGTACGCGGGCCGGCCCGGCTCACCGATCTCGCCGGGCTCTGCGGGCTGCCCCGGGCGACCGCCCGGCGGTCGCTGATCACCCTGCGCCACCTGGGGTACGTCCGGGAGGAGGCCGGGGGTCACGTCCTCCTGCCCCGGGTCCTGGAACTCGGCCACGCCCTGCTGTCCGCCCTCACCCTCCCCGAGATCGCCACCCCGCACCTCGTCCGACTGGTGCGCGCCGTCCGGGAGTCGGCGTCGGTGGCGGTGCTCGACGGCGACGACATCCGGTACGTGGCGCGGGTGGCGGGCAGCCGCCTCCTGCACATCGACATCGTCGTGGGCACCCGCCTGCCCGCGTACGCCACCTCGATGGGGCGGGTGCTGCTCGGCGCCCTGCCGGAGGCCGAGCGGGACGCGCGGCTCGGGCGGATCACGCCGGAGGCCCTGACCCCCCGGACCCTGACCGGGCCCGGGGAGCTGCGGGAGGCCGTGGCGGCGACCGCCGGGCGGGAGTTCGGATGGGTGGAGGAGGAGCTGGAGGAGGGGCTGCGGTCGATCGCGGTACCGGTCCGCGACGGCACGGGGCGGGTGGTCGCGGCGCTCAACGTCGCGCTGCACGCGGGTCGTTGCCCGCCCGAGGAGAGCCTGGCGGCCCTCCTCCCCCGGCTGCGCGAGACCGCCGGGCGCATCTCCGCCGACCTGGCCGCGGTGGGCCGTCACGCCCCCGTGGGGCCGTTCTGACGGAACGTCAGCGAACTCCGTCCGCCGTGTCCGGGCGCAGGCCCGCCAGTGCCGTCAGCATCAGCTCCAGGGCGAACGGATAGCCGCTCTCCCGCATGTCGGCGGCGAGGAGGGGGAAGGTCGCCGCGATGTGCGGGTGGGTCTCGGCCGGGAGGCGGCCGTAGACCTCTCCCCAGACCTCGGCGTCCGCCTCGCGCGCGGCCGGCGGCATCGCCCCGGCGGCGGCGTCCTGGGCGGCGAAGGCCAGCGCCTGGTCGACGAAGGCGTGGTAGGCGCGGACGGCCAGGGGGTCGGGGAAGCCGCCGTCCCGCAGGATGCCGAGGATCTTCTCGACCGCGCGCGTCTCGTGGGTGCGGCCGGTCGTGCGGTGCGCGGCCAGGAGGGCGGCCTGGGGCTGGGCGACGTAGGAGGCGTGGATGCGCACGCCCAGCGCGCGCAGGTCCGTGCGCCAGTCGCCGGTCGCCTCCCAGCCCTCCTGCGCCCGGCCGATGACCTCGTCGGCGATCGCGAGGAGCAGGGCGTCGGTGTTGCGGAAGTACCGGTAGAGGGCGCTGGGATCGGCTCCGAGGGCCGCGCCGAGACGGCGTACGGACAGGGCTTCGGCGCCGTGCTGGGCCACCAGGCGCAGCGCGGTGTCGACGATGAGCCGTTCGGAGAGGACGGCGCCCTGCTTGGTGGGCCTGCGGCGCTGCCGGCTTCCTTCGGGTACGACACGTGCGGACATGGCCGGGACCTTACGTCAACACCATTGACGTGTAAACGGCTCGCGGGCTTCCATGGCGCCCGTCACCCGAACGGCGACGCCGGCCCGTCCCGGCCGCCCGACCGGTACGACCCGTCCGACGGCCGCCCCGCGGCGCACCGCGCCCCGGCCGGCCGTCGTCCGCCCCGCGCCCCTCCGGCGCGGCCGCACGCAAGGGAGCCGCCGCATGCCCCAGGCCGATCTGGTCTTCACCCGAGGCCCCGTCCTCACCCTGGATCCGGCGCGGAGCCGGGCCACCTCGCTCGCCGTGACCGGTGACCGGATCACCGCCGTCGGCCACGACGAGGTGCGCGAGCTGATCGGGCCCGGCACCGAGGTGGTGGACCTGACCGGCAAGCTGCTGCTGCCCGGTTTCCAGGACTCCCACATCCACGCGGTGGGCGGCGGCACCGAGCTCGCCGAGTGCGACCTCACCGGCAGCGTCGACGTCGCGCAGTACCTGGAGCGGATCCGGGAGTACGCCGAGGCGCACCCGGACCAGGAGTGGATCACCGGCGGCGGCTGGTCGATGGAGAGCTTCGAGGGCGGCATGCCGACCCGCGCGCTGCTCGACTCGGTCGTCCCGGACCGCCCGGTCCTGCTGTCGAACCGCGACCACCACGGCGCCTGGGCGAACACCCGGGCCCTGGAGCTGGCCGGCCTGACCGCCGACACCCCGGACCCGGCGGACGGCCGGATCGAGCGGGAGGCCGACGGCACCCCGAACGGCATGCTCCAGGAGGGCGCGACCGGCCTGGTCTCCCGTCTGGTGCCGGACAAGACCGCGGAGGACCGGCTGGCGGGCCTGCTGCGCGCGCAGCGGCTGCTGCACTCGCTGGGCATCACCGGCTGGCAGGACGCCCTGCTCGGCTCCTTCAACGGCATGTCCGACCCGGCGGACGCCTATCTGACGGCGGCGAAGGACGGTTCGCTCACCGCTCGGGTGACCGGGGCGCTCTGGTGGGACCGCGAGCGCGGCTCCGAGCAGATCCCCGAACTGGTCGACCGCCGCGAGCAGTTGACCTCGGGCCGGTTCCGCGCCACCTCGGTCAAGATCATGCAGGACGGGATCGCGGAGAACTTCACGGCCGCGATGCTCACCCCGTACCTCGACGGCTGCGGCTGCGCGACCGGCAACTCGGGGCTGAGCTTCGTCGACCCGGTGGCGCTGCGCGGGCATGTGGCCGAGCTCGACGCCCTCGACTTCCAGGTGCACTTCCACGCGCTCGGCGACCGGGCCGTGCGGGAGGCGCTGGACGCGATCGAGGCGGCGATCGCGGCCAACGGGCGGCGCGGCAACCGCCACCACCTCGCCCACCTCCAGGTCGTCCACCCCGACGACCTGCCCCGCTTCGCCGCGCTCGGCGCCATCGCCAACATCCAGCCGCTGTGGGCGGCGCACGAGCCGCAGATGGACAACCTGACGATCCCGTTCCTGGGTCCCGAGCGGGCGGCCTGGCAGTACCCGTTCGGCTCGCTGCTGCGGGCCGGGGCGACCCTGGCGGCGGGCAGCGACTGGCCGGTCTCCAGCCCGAACCCGATCGAGGGCATCCACGTCGCCGTGAACCGCCGCGACCCGGAGGCCGAGGACGACCGGGTGTTCTACCCGGAGGAGCGCCTCGACCTGCTCTCGGCGCTGACCGCGTACACGGCCGGCACGGCCCATGTGAACGGCCTCGACGACGCGGGCAGCCTGCTCCCGGGCCACCTCGCCGACCTCGTCGTGCTCGACCGGGACGTCCTGGCCGCGCCGGCCGACGAGATCGCCGAGGCCCGGGTGGAGCGCACGTACGTCGGCGGCCGGCTGGTGTACGAGGCGTGACCGGCGGCCTCGTCCGGCGCCGGTCCCCCGCGTGCGCCCGCTAGCCGGGCCGCACGGAGGACGCCCGTACGTCGAGCCTGACCGGCACGAGCGCTCCGCCGGTCTCCTGGAGGCCCTGTTCCAGGACGGCGACGAGGTGGGCCATCCCCGCCTCGGCGACGGCGTCGGGGCGCAGGCTCAGCGTCGTCACCGGCGGCTCGGTGTGCACGGCGGTCTCGTCCTCGCTGACACAGACGAGGAGCAGGTCGCCGGGGACGTCGTAGCCGTGCCGGCGGGCCGCGTCCAGGACGAGCGGCGGGCTGGCCTCGGCGACCACGAGGAGGGCGTCGGGGCGGTCGGGACCGGTTCCCAGGGCGGTCTCCACGGCCTGGATCACCGGCCCGTTGCCGGGCTCGGCGGCCCGTACCGTCCGCTGCGGCAGCCCATGCGCAGCGCACCAGGCGCGGTGCGCCGCGTCCACCTCGCGGTGGAAGCGGGTGGTGCTGTCGGGGACGACGAGGACGGGCCGGCGGGCCCCCTGGGCGTGGACGTGGTCCAGGACCTGCCCGACGACGTCCGCCGCGTCGACGTCCACCCAGTGGGCGCCCGGCCGGCCCTCCACGGACCGGTCGCTGAAGACCGGGATGCGGGCGGCCAGCAGGTCCTCGACGATCCGGTCGTCGGCGACGGGGTCGGCGACGACCACGGCGTCGAGGGGCAGCGCCGCCCACTCACTCTGGAGCGAGCCGGCGGGCAGCAGCACCACCGCGTAGCCGCGCGCGAGCGCGGTGGCGGCGGTGGCGCCGGTGAGCCGGGCGAAGTACGGCGACTCCAGGAAGGTCCACGGGGTGTCGGCCAGCTCGCCGACCACGTAGCCGATCAGCCGGGCCCGTCCCGCGCGCAGTTGGCGCGCGGTGGCGTTGGGCCGGTAGCCCATGCGGCGGGCGGTCTCGCGGGCCTTCTCCCGGATCTCGGGGGAGAGCCGGCCGGTGCCGTTCAGGGCCGCCGACACGGTGGTCTTGGAGAGCCCGGCCTCGCGCGCCACGTCCACGAGACGGACGCGCGGGGCGGGTGGCGCGGCGGGCCGGCCGGGCCCCGGCCGTGGGGTCCCGGCCCCGCTCCGCCCGCCCGCGGCGCCGTCGTCCCGTACGCCGGTCCCCTCGCGCCCCGGGGCCGTCGCGTCCCGCCCCGGCGTCGTCGCGGCGTGCTCCGGGGCCGCTCCGCCGTGCTCTGAAGCTTCGGTCATGGGGCCGATGCTGCCACCTTCGTGACCATTGCAAAACCGTTCCCGCAAAGCTGGCCGGAACCCTTGTGCGGGAACGTTCCCGCATCAATACTCGCTCCATCCCCCCAGCGCCCGTCACTACACCCGTAAAGGGGTGGGTCTGCATGCGCACGCCCAGTTTCATCGCCCTCGCCTGTACCGCCGCCCTCGCGGCCTCCCTCACCGCCTGCTCCGGCGCCACCCAGCCGCAGCCGGGCACCACCGGCACGGGAGCCGACTTCAAGGTCTCCCCCACCTCGCCGGCCGCGAAGGGCCCGCTCGACTCCTTCACGTGGTCGCTCTACGCGGAGCCGTACACCCTCGACTACGCCCTCGCGTACGACTACCCGCCGAACACCGTGCTCGCCAACGTCTGCGAGCAGCTGCTGCGGGTCACCCCCGACCTGAAGATCGAGCCCGGTCTCGCGGTCAAGTGGGACCGGCCCGACCCGCGCACCCTCGTCTACACCCTGCGCTCCGGCGTGAAGTTCCACGACGGCACCACGCTGACCGCGGACGACGTCGTCGCCTCCCTGAAGCGGCAGATGGATCCGGCCACCGGCTCGCCCTGGGGCTCCGCCTTCAAGACCGTCGACGCCGTCGAGAAGACCGGCCCGCTGGAGGTGACGATCCGCCTCGGCAAGGCCGACGCGCTCTTCCACGAGCTCCTCGCCGCCTCCCCCGGCACCATCGTGAGCGCCGCCTCCCTCGCCGAGCAGGGCAAGGACTACGGCACCCCCAAGGGCAAGCTGAACTGCACCGGCCCGTACGCCCTGGAGAAGTGGGCGCAGGGCGACAGCATCACGCTGAAGAAGCACGCGGACTACTGGGACGCGAAGCTGGCCCCGAAGTCGGAGAAGGTGCGGTTCACCTTCATCGAGGACGCCGCCGCCCGCGCCAACGCCTTCCTCTCCGGCACCGCCGACGGCGGCTACATGGTGCCGTCCGCCTCCTTCGCCCAGCTCCGCGGCAGCGGCAAGGGCGCGCTCCTCTTCGGCCCCAACACCGCCGCGGCCACCCTCGCGGTCACCGACTTCAAGGGCACCCTCGGCGACGTCCGGGTCCGCAAGGCGCTGTCGATGGCACTCGACCGGAAGAACATCGTCAAGGCCGCCGCCGGCGGCGTCGGCGTGCCGGCCAAGGCCCCCGCGGCCCGCGGCGCGTGGGCGCTCGTCCCGGAGAAGACCGCGTCGCTCTTCGACACGCTGCCCGAGCCCGCGTACGACGTCGCCGCCGCGAAGAAGCTGGTCGAGGAGGCGCACGCCACCGGCCGGAAGGTCACCATCGCGACCAGCTCGATGGCCCCCGAGATCAGCGTGGTCGCCAACGCCGTGCAGGCCGCCGGCCGCCAGATCGGCCTGGACGTGCAGCTCAAGCCGGTGGCGCCGGAGGCGTACAGCAACATCTTCGTCGACCCGGCCGCCCGCGAGGGCCTCGACCTGGTCATCACCAACGGCTACGACAACACGCCGGACCCGCTGGAGTTCTACCAGTACCTGCGCACCGGCGACTTCGGGAACTACGGCAACTGGTCGAACGCCGAGTACGACGTGGCCTTCGACCGCGCCAACACCGAGTACGACCCCGCCAAGCGCACCGAACTCACCGCGAAGGTCCAGGAGATCGCGCTCGCCGAGCTGCCGATCATCCCGGTCTACGAGGCGCCCTACTCGGTCTACCTCGGCAAGCGGATCACCGGCGCGCCGACCGGCATCGCCCAGCTCTACTACCCGTGGGCCGCGACGATCGGGGCCGCGCAGTCATGACCCGCTTCCTCATCGGCCGGCTCGCCGGCCTGGTGGCGGTGCTGTTCGTGACCTCGGTCGTCGTCTTCGGCACCATCCACCTCGCCCCCGGCGACCCGGTCACCTTCCTCCTGCACGGCCGCCCCGCGTCCCCCGAGACCGTGGCGGCCCTGCGGGCCGAGCACCACCTGGACGACCCGCTCGTCGTCCAGTACGTCACATGGCTCGGGGACGTCCTCGGCGGCGACCTCGGCCGCTCCGCCCAGTACCACCAGGACGTCACCGCGCTCCTCGGCTCCCGGCTGCCCGGCACCGCCCTCCTCGTCGGATACGCAGCGCTGCTCGTCGCCGTCCTCGGCGTCGGCACCGGCATCCTCGCCGCGCTCCGCCCCGGCCTCCTCGACAAGACGGTGCTCATCGGCACCGGCGTGGCCACCGCCACCCCGGCCTTCGTCACCGCGATCGCGCTCGTCTCGCTCTTCTCGGTGCAGCTCGGCTGGTTCCCGGGCCCGGGCGGCGGCGCGGCCGAAGGGCTCGGCCCCCGGCTCCACCAGCTGACCCTGCCGGCCTTCGCGCTCGCCCTCACCTTCGCGGGCCTGCTCGCCCGGGTCACCCGCTCCGCGATGCTCGACGAACTGGGCCGCGAGCACGTGGAGGTGGCCCGCGCCCGGGGCGTCGCCGGCCGGGCCGTGGTCCGCCGGCACGTGCTGCGGAACGCCCTCGGCCCGGTCGTCACCGTCGGCGGCACCATGCTCGCGGGCCTGCTCATCAGCACCGCCATCGTGGAGACCGCCTTCGACGTCCCCGGACTCGGCTCGCTGCTCGTGCAGTCGGTCACCTCCCAGGACTTCGCGGTCGTCCAGGCGATCACGCTGCTCAGCGTGGCGGCGTTCGTCGTCGTCAACCTCGCGGTCGACCTGCTCGCGCCGCTCATCGACCCCCGTCTCTCCCCCGGGGAAGGCTCCTCATGACCACCACCCTCAGCACGGTGCCGTACCGCAGGCCCGGCCTGCGGAGGCTGCGCCTCTTCGGGCAGGGTCCGCTCTTCACGGCCTCGGTCGCGGTGCTCGCCGTGCTCGTCCTCGTCGCCGCGTTCGCGCCGCTGCTCGCCCCGTACGACCCCGAGGCGCTCGACCTGGGCGCCAGCCTGGTCGGCACCTCCGGCGACCACTTCCTCGGCACCGACCAGTCCGGCCGCGACATCCTGTCCCGGCTGCTGCACGGCGCCCGAACCGGCCTCCTCGGCCCGCTCCTGGTCGTCGGCGTCTCCACCCTGCTCGGCACCCTGCTGGGCGTGGTGGCGGCCTGGCGCGGCGGCTGGGCCGACACCCTGCTCTCCCGCGCGATGGACCTGGTCTTCTCGATCCCCGGGCTGATGCTGGCGATCCTGCTGGTCGCGGTCACCGGCCCGGGCCTGACGGCCCCGGTGATCGCGATGGCGATCGCGTACACCCCGTACGTGGGACGCCTGGTGCGCGGCATCGCCCGGCAGGAGAAGGCACGGCCGTACATCGAGGCGTACGTGGTGCAGGGCTGGTCCGGCTGGACGGTCTGCGTCCGGCACCTGCTGCCCAACATCGCGCCGACGGTCTTCGCGCAGTCCGCGATGAACTTCGGCTACGCCCTGATGGACCTGGCGGCGCTCTCCTTCCTCGGCTTCGGCGTCCAGCCGCCGACCGCCGACTGGGGCGCCATGATCAACGAGGGACAGGGCGCCGTCCTCCAGGGCGCGATGCTGCCGGCGCTCGCGCCGTCCGTGTGCATCGTGCTCGCGGTGGTCGCCTTCGGCATCGTCGGCGAGGGCCTCGCCGACCGCATCGCCCGTCGGGAGAAGTAGACGCCATGAACCACTCCACACCCCCTCCCGTCCTGGAGATCGACGGCCTGGAGCTGCGGCTCCCCGGCGACCGGGCCGCCCGGCCCATCCTCGACGGCGTCAGCCTGACCGTGCGGCCCGGGGAGACCGTCGGCCTGGTCGGCGAGTCCGGCTCCGGCAAGTCCGTCGCCTGCCGCAGCGTCCTCGGCCTGCTCCCCAAGGGCTCCCTCACCACCGGCCAGGTCCGGGTGAACGGCGCCGACGTCCTCACCATGGACCGGGCGCGGCTCGCCGCGCTGCGGGCCCGCGAGGTCGCCATGGTCTTCCAGGACCCGCGCGCCTCCGTCAACCCGCTGCGCCGGGTCGGCGACTTCCTCACCGAGGGGCTCCGGGCCGCCGGCACCCCGGCCGCCAAGGCCACCGCGCGCGCCGAGGAACTCCTCGCCGCGGTCGGCATCCGCGACCCGCGCGGGGCGCTGCGCCGCCACCCCCACCAGTTCTCCGGCGGCATGCTCCAGCGGGTCGTCATCGCCGCCGCGCTCGCCGCCGAGCCGGCGCTGCTGGTCGCCGACGAACCGACCACCGCGCTGGACGTCACCACCCAGGCCGAGGTCATCTCGATCCTCGCCGCTCTGCGGGCCGAGCGCGGCACCGGCATGCTCTTCGTCACCCACGACCTGGAGCTGGCCTCCGCGATCTGCGACCGGGTCTACGTGATGTACGCGGGCCGGATCGTGGAGACCCGGTCCACCGACGAGCTGTTCGACCGGCCCCGGCACCCGTACACCGCCGGGCTGCTCGGCTGCACCCCGCGGATCGAGGCCGGCTCGCCCGCGCCCCGTCCGATCCCGGGCCGCCCGGTGTCGCTCGCCGAGGCGCCGCCCGGCTGCGCCTTCGCCGCACGGTGCGCGCACGCGGTGGCGCGGTGCACGGAGGAGAAGCCCGAACTGGCACGGCACGGCGAGGGCTTCGCCGCGTGCCACCGCGCCGAGGAAGGGATCGCGCTGTGACGACCGTGGTGGAGAAGGGCCTCGTCGTCGACGGCCTGCGGAAGCGGTACGGCGACCATCAGGCGGTCGACGGGGTGTCGTTCACCCTGCCGGCCGGGGGCTCGCTGGCGATCGTCGGCGAGTCCGGCAGCGGCAAGACGACCACGGTCCGGATGCTGGTGGGCCTGGAGCGCATGGACGGCGGCACGGTCCGGCTGGACGGCCGGGACCGCTCCGCCCGCCCCCGGGGCCGCGCGGAGCGGCTGGCCCGGGCCCGGGAGATCCAGATGGTCTTCCAGGACCCGTACCTGTCGCTGGACCCGCGGATCCCGGTGAGCGGCTGCCTGGACGAGGTGCTGCGCCTGCACACGGCGCTGGACGCGGCCGGGCGCGCGGCCCGGGTCGCCGACCTGCTCGACCGGGTCGGGCTCGGCGCCCGCGAGGCCGCCGCCCTGCCGCGCGGGCTCTCCGGCGGCCAGCGGCAGCGGGTGGCGATCGCCCGGGCGCTGGCGGCCGAGCCCCGGGTGCTGGTCCTCGACGAGGCGGTCGCCGCGCTCGACGTGTCGATCCAGGCGCAGATCCTCGACCTGCTGCGGGAGATCCGCCGCGAGGCCGGGATCGGCTACCTCTTCGTCACCCACGACCTGGCGGTGGTCCGGCACGTCGCGGACGACGTGCTCGTCCTCAAGTCCGGGCAGGTGGTGGAGTCCGGCCCGGTGGACCGGGTCCTGGGCAGCCCCGAACACCCCTACACCCGCCTGCTGTTGGACTCGGTGCCGCGCAGGGGCTGGGACCCGGCCCGGGTGACGGGCCGGGCCTGAGCGCCGGGCCCCGTCGGTCACTCCGTCCCCGTCACCCGGTCCCGTACGGCCCGGACCGCGCGGATCACGGCGTCGCGGGAGGCGTCCGTGCGGTCGAGCGCCTCGAAGCCGTGCCGCCCCTCCGGCACGTCGACGATCTCCACGTCCGCCCCGTGCTTCCCGGCCGCGGTGAGGAACTCCTCCACCGTCGCCGCGAAGGCGGGGTGTTCGCGTCCGGCGCGGACGAGGACCACCGGCAGCGCTCCGGCGCCCGCGAGCGCCGCGACCGGGCGGAAGCGGGTCTCGACGGTCTCCCAGCCGGGCGGCGCGGCGAGGACGGGGTAGGAGAGGGCGAGGCAGCGCAGCCACGGCGGCGGCGCCGCCAGCCAGTCCGCGGCGAGGAGGCCGCCGCCGGAGAAGATCCAGAGGGCGATCCGGTCCGGGTCGGTCCGGGGGTGGGCGCGGAGCCGTTCGACCGCCTCGGCCAGGTCGCCGGCGGCGCGGGCGTAGTCCGTCAGGGCGTGCAGCCGGTGGTCGACGGTGGCGCCGACGACGCCGAGTCCGGCCAGGTACCGGGCGTAGCCCCGGTAGAAGGGCATGTCGCGCGGGGTGGGGCTGCGGTCGGCGTCGACGGGGCCGCCGTGCACGAGGAGCACGGCGGGCCGGCGCCCCTCCCCGTCGGGCGGGTACACGTCGAGGCGGCCGTGCCGCTCGTACGGGAACTCCTCCGTCTCCAGCAGGAACTCCACCTCTTCGTACGCGGGTTGGTCGTCGTCCAGGGTCAGCCGGCGGCCCTCGCCCGCGGCCGCCCGGACCAGCAGGTCGGCGAGTTCGGCGGGGTGCGAGAGCATCGGCCAGTGTCCGGCGGGGAGTTCGAGGAAGGCGTAGCCGGGACCGGCCAGCTTCCGCAGGTGCGGGGGCCCCGTCCGGACCAGCATCTCGACCACGTCGACGCCCGGCCCGTCGGCCGTGCACATCACCGCGGCGGCGGGCACCCGCTCCACGGCGCCGCCGAGCCGCAGGGGTTCGGTGAGGGTGCGGGCGGGCTGCGGCACCGCCCGGCGGTCGAGGAGGGCGAGGTCGGCGGCGGAGAGCCCGTCGACGCTGCCCCAGCGCGCCCACTCCTCCCCGTGGGGCGGCGGGAGCGGCGCCGGGTCGTGGCCGAGCCGGGCCCGGACGGTCTCGTCACGGACGAGGAGCAGCGCCGGGTCGCCGTCCGAGGGCAGTCCGGCGGCGACGTACACCACCCGGGCGATCCGGTCCGGCCGCCGGTCGGCGGCGGCGAGCACGGGGTGGATGCCGTAGTCGTGCCCGACGAGGACGATCCCCGGGTCGTCGAGCCGGTCGACGAGCTCCGTCAACTCCCCGATGTGCGTGCCGAGTCCGGCCCCGGGATCGGCGTCCAGGGTGACCTGGCGCACCCCGGCCCCGGCCTCCCGCAGCCGCTCCGCGACCCGGTCCCACACCCACCCGCCGGTGAACGCGCCTCCCACCAGAACGAACGTCGTCATCCCCGCCTCCTCGCACTCGTCTTCCGCCGCGGTCACCGGCAGGCTAGGAACTCCCCCTGGGGGAGATTCCACTCCGCGCGCGGGCGGCTAGGGTCGGCCGCGGGAGGTACGGGGTGACGGACGCGGACGGGACGTGGAGCATCGGCGAGCTGGCCGGGCGGGCCGGGGTGACGGTGAAGACCGTGCGGTACTACTCGGACCGGGGGCTGCTGCCCGAGGCCGGGCGCAGCGGCGGCGGGCACCGGCGGTACGGCCCCGGGGCGCTGGTCCGGCTGCGGGAGATCAGGTCGCTGCGCGCCCTGGGCCTCGGTGTGCCCGAGGTGGCACGGGCGCTGGAGGACGAGGGCAGGCTGGCGGACGTGGTCGCCGGGGAGCTGCGGGGCGTGGCGCGGGAGCGGGCGGCGCTGGCGTGGCGGGAGGCGTCGCTGCGGCTGCTCGCGGAGTGCGACGGGGCGGAACGGGCCGAGCTGCTGCCGCTGTTGGGTGCGGCGGCGCTGCCGCCGGCCACGGACGCGGTGGTCCGGTTCTGGCGGCGGTCGCTGCCCGTGCGGCTTCCGGCGCCGCTGGTGGCGCGGGTCCTGGACGAGGTCGTGCCGGTGCCGCCGGACGAGCCGTCGCCCGCCGAGGTGCGGGCTCACGCGCTGCTGCGCGCCCTGGTGTCGGACCCGCGCCCGGAGCGGGCGCCGGCGCCGCCGCTGCGGGGCGAGCGGTACCGGCCGGCGGTGCTCTACGAGGGCCTGGCGGAGGCGTACGAGCTGGCGGCGGCGGAGGTGCGGGCGGGGCGGGCGCCCGGCGGCGCGGAGGCCGTGGACTGTTTCGCCGGCGCGTACGCGCTGGCCCTCGGGGAGGCGGACTCGGCGGTCTTCCGCCGGCGCCTGGTGGAGCTGCTGGGCCGCGAGGACACGGGGGTGATGGCGCGGTACTGGAAGCTGGTCGCCCCGCTCCAGCCGGCCGACCGGCCCGCCCTCGGCCTGCTGCACCACCACCTCGCGGTGGCGCTGTCCGCGCCCCCGGCCGCCTGACGGAACGCCGGGGTCCGGTCCCGCCGCCGGCCGGGTGAAGGGGGGTGTGCCGGGCGGCCTGCCGGGGAAGGCGCGCGGGGTGGCGTCCGGCCGGCGGGCGCTCGGTCAAGGAGGTGGTCCGGTGGCGGAGCCGACGACGGCACAGGCGCTGGGCGCGCCGTGCTGGCTGAGTCTGGCGGCTCGGGATCTGGGCGCGGCAGAGCGGTTCTACGGCGCGGTGCTGGGCTGGACGTTCCGGCCGGGCGAGCTGGAGGCGGGTTCGGCGTACGCGGTGGGCGAGCGGGACGGGGTGCCGGTCGCGGGGGTCGCGGCGCTGGCGGCGGAGCTGGCGGTGCCGGTGGCCTGGACGGTGTTCTTCGCGGTGGAGGACGCGGACGCGGCGGTGGCGCGGATCCGGGAGCGCGGCGGCACGGTGGGCGTGGGCCCGGTGGCGTATCCGCCGCAGGGGCGGGCGGCGCTGGCCACGGACCGGGACGGGGCGGCGTTCGGGGTGTGGGAGGGGCGGTTGGTGTCGCGCTGGCAGGTGGGCGAGCGGGGCGCCCCGGCGTGGGTGGAGCTGCACACCCGGGACGCGTTCGACGCGGCGGTGTTCTACGGCGGGGTGCTGCGCTGGGCGGAGGAGGTGCCGGGCTGCTGCGAGACCTCGTACGAGGAGGACCGGGTGGTGCTGCGCCGCGACGGGGTGGCGGTGGCGCGGCTGGACAGCGGCCCGGTGGAGGCCGCCTCGTCCCGCCCGCAGCTGCGGCCGCGCTGGCTGGTGCGGTTCCGGGTGCCGGATCTGGCGGCCTCGGTGGCGGCGGTGCAGGAGCACGGCGGGACGGTGGTGCCGGGCGGCGAGTGGGGCGGCGCCCGGGAGCCGGAGGCCGGTGGCGACGAGCGCCGGGTGGTGGTGCGGGATCCGGACGGGGCGCTGTTCACGCTGGAGGCGGACGGGACGGGATGAGCGGCACGGGTACGGGGCCGGCGGCCTCGTACCCCTACCGTCTCCGGTGCGGCGGCCCGGGGCTCAGACGGCACGGGCGGCCCGCGGGGCGGCGGCCGCGGCGGGGGTCCCGGCGGCGTCGGGGGTGTGCCGGGCGGGGATGAGGGCGGCGACGAGCGCGGCGAGGAGGCCCCCGAGCCGACGGCCCGGGGCCGAGCCGGACCCCCGCCTCACCCGTCCGGCGCGGCGGGCTCGCCCCGGACGCCGGGTGCGGCCAGGCTCGTCGGCAGGAACGCCCAGGAGACGAGGTGCCGCCGATGCCCACCGCCGCCCGCACCCGCGCCCTCCGCGTCTCCCGCGTCCCCCTCCCCCTCCGCCCCGCCCTCCGCCTCGCCCTCGCCGCCGTCCTGCTCACCGGCTGCGTCTCCACCGCGGCCGCGCCCGAGAGCGCCCAGGGCACCGGCCGGCTCGCCGTCGCGTACGAGGCGGCCCGGACCGCCGAGGAGCGCGCCGCCCTCGCCTTCCTGCGGGAGCACCGGGTCCTGGAGGACGCCGCCGCCTACGCCGACGCCCGGATCGCCCTCCCCCGGGACGTGCCGCTCCGCGCCGCAGCCTGCGCGGCCCCCAATCCGCACTGGGACGAAAGAACCGGGCGGATCACCTACTGCTACGGCTTCGTGTCCGAGGCCCGGAAGGTCTTCGCCGGTTCCGACACCGACGGCACCCCGGCGCAGCGGGCCGCCGCCGTCGACGAGGACGTCGTCGGACTCTCGAACGGCGTCCTCTTCCACGAGCTCGGGCACGCCCTCGTCGACCTGTACGACCTGCCGGTCACCGGCCGCGAGGAGGACGCGGTCGACCAGCTCGCCGTCCTCCTCCTCGCCTCCGGCGACGAGCGCCACACCGACTACGCGATCTCCACCATCAACGCCTGGGGCGCCCTGTGGCAGGCGTCCGAGGGCGGCGACCCGGGGGTGGCCGCGTACTCCGACGTCCACTCCCTCGACGGGCAGCGGTTCTTCGACTGGGCCTGCTGGCTGTACGGCTCCGATCCCGGGCGGTTCGCGGACGCGGTGGACGCCGAGGGGAACCCGGACGGGGTCCTGCCCCGCGACCGCGCGGAGCTCTGCCCGGCCGAGTACCGGCGCATCTCCTCGTCCTGGCGCACCCTGCTCGGTCCGCACCTCAAGCAGCGGTAGTCCCGCGCCGCGAACCGCTTCGACGCGGACCCTTTACGCGCGCGCCACACGGGGGTAACTTCCCGCCGACGCAAGAAGTTTCCGCAATTTTCCGCACGCGCTTCCAAGGGGGCCGATCCCCGCCTTCTCCCACCGGCCCTCCCGTCGGCGCGCCCCCGTCTGGAGATCCGCATGACCCCCACCCGCACACGGCCGCGCGGAAGAGCCCTCGCGCTGCTCGCCGTCGCGGCCGGCCTGACCGGCCTGATCGCGGCCCCGCCCGGCCCCTCTCCGGCCGCCGCCGGCCCGCTCCCGGCCGCCCCTGCGGCCGCCGTCGCCGAGAACACGGCGACGGTCTTCTACTGGACGAAGACGAAGAACTGGTCGGCCCACAACCTGCATTGGGCGCCCGACGGCGGCTCCTGGACTGCCGTCCCGGGCACGGCGATGGAGCCTGCCTGCACGGACTGGGTGAAGAAGACCGTCAGCCTCGGCGCCGCCGCCGGCCTCCAGGCCACCTTCAACAACGGCACCGGCACCTGGGACAACAACGGCGGCCGCAACTACGCCCTCGGCACCGGGAACATCACCGTGAAGGACGGGGTCGTCGCCCACTCCGATCCGTGCGCCGACGCCCCGCCGCCCGCCTCGAACAAGGCGACGGTGTACTACTCCTCGGCCTCCCTCGGCTGGTCCACCGTCAACGTCCACTACCAGCCGACGGGCGGGGCGTGGACGGCCGTGCCCGGTCTCGGCATGACGGCGGCCTGCGCCGGCTGGTGGAAGCGGGAGCTCGACCTCGGCACGGCCACCTCCCTCAAGGCCGCCTTCAACAACGGCAACGGCGTGTGGGACAACAACGGCGGCGCCGACTACGCGATCGGCACCGGCACCTCCACCGTCCGGGACCGGGTCGTGACCGCGAACGCGACGGACCCCTGCGCCGCCACCCCGCCCGACACGCAGGCGCCCACCGCCCCGGCCGGGGTCACGGCGAGCGCCGACGGCGTCTCCGTCCTGCTCTCCTGGGAGCCGGCCACCGACGACCGGGGCGTGACGAAGTACCAGGTCACCCGTACCGGCGGCACCGCCGGCACGGTCGTGACGGACGTCGGCTCGACGGTCTTCTCCGACACGAACCTCGCCGAACGCACCGCGTACACCTACACGGTGCGGGCCGTGGACGCCGCCGGGAACGTCTCGGCCGCCTCGGCGCCCGCCACCGCCACCACCGGCGACAGGCCGACCGCCCCGGCGAACGGCAAGCCGCTCGGCACCGACCCGCGCAAGGACCCGATCTACTTCGTCCTCACCGCCCGCTTCAACGACGGCGACGCCTCCAACAACCGGGGCGGCAGCCAGCACGTGAAGTCGGGCAACGCGGCGAACGACGACCCCATGTTCCGGGGCGACTTCAAGGGCCTGATCCAGAAGCTCGACTACATCAAGGGCCTCGGCTTCTCCGCCGTCTGGGTCACCCCGGTGGTCCTCAACCGCTCGGACTACGACTACCACGGCTACCACGGCTACGACTTCTACACGGTGGACCCGCGCCTGGAGTCGGCCGGCGCCTCCTACCAGGACCTCATCGACGCCGCCCACGCCAAGGGCATGAAGATCTACCAGGACGTCGTCTACAACCACTCCTCCCGCTGGGGCGCCAA
Source organism: Streptomyces sp. NPDC058955 (assembly GCF_042741435.1). NCBI lineage: Bacteria > Bacillati > Actinomycetota > Actinomycetes > Kitasatosporales > Streptomycetaceae > Streptomyces > Streptomyces sp. NPDC058955. The sequence continues at coordinate 26,409 of NZ_JBHYKM010000105.1, forward strand.
GGGCCTGTTCACGCCGACCGTGTACGGCGTCCGGGACACCCAGTGGAGCTGGTACTACGACGAGAAGCAGCCCGGCTTCGAGTACGACGGCCTGACGATCGACCCGAAGACCGGCAAGTCGTACTACAACGGCGACCTGTGGTCGACGGCCGAGCCCGCCGGCAACACCTGCGTCAACTGGGGGAAGCCGACCGGCGGTAAGAGCGCAGAGGGTTACACGCTGTACAACTGCCAGTGGCCGAGCCCCACTTCGGGGATGTTCCCGAAGGCGCTCTACCACCAGTGCTGGATCGGCAACTGGGAGGGCGAGGACTCCCGTTCCTGCTGGCTGCACGAGGACCTGGCGGACTTCGACACCGAGAATGCGACCGTCCAGAACCACCTGATCGGCGCCTACAACAAGTACATCGACATGGGGGTCGACGGCTTCCGCGTCGACACCGCCGTGCACGTCCCGCGCACCACCTGGAACCGCCGCTTCCTCCCCGCCATCCAGGAGCGGGTCACCCAGCGGCACGGCGCCGAGGCGGCAAAGAACTTCTTCGTCTTCGGCGAGGTCGCTGCCTTCGTCAACGACAAGTGGAACCGCGGCTCGGTGAACCACTCCGCGCAGTTCTTCACCTGGAAGGAGCGCAAGGAGTACGACGCCGACGACGCCAAGGCGGCCCTGGAGATGTACGACTACGAGCAGCAGCAGGGCACCGGCAACCAGCCCACCTCCACCAACGCCTTCCTGGACGGCAACACCTACCACGAGCCCGATCGCAGCCGCTTCTCCGGCATGAACGTCATCGACATGCGCATGCACATGAACTTCGGTGACGCGTACAACGCCTTCTCCAACGGCAAGGACTCGGACGACAGTTACCACGACGCCACCTACAACGTCGTCTACGTCGACAGCCACGACTACGGGCCGAACAAGTCCAGCGAGCGGTACACCGGCGGCACCGACGCCTGGGCCGAGAACATGTCCCTGATGTGGACCTTCCGCGGCATCCCGACGCTCTACTACGGCTCCGAGATCGAGTTCCAGAAGGGCGCGAAGATCGACTGCGGGCCCACCTGCCCGCTGGCGACCACCGGCCGCGCCTACTACGGCGCGCACCTGGCCGGCACGGTCACCGCCTCCGACTTCTCGAAGGTCTCCGAGGCGAGCGGCCAGGTCGCGACCACCCTCCAGCAGCCCCTGGTCAAGCACGTCCAGCGGCTCAACGAGATCCGGCGGGCGATCCCCGCGCTCCAGACGGGCCAGTACTCCACCGAGGGCATCTCGGGCGGCATGGCCTTCAAGCGCCGCTACACCAGCGGCTCGACGGACAGCTTCGCGCTGGTCACCGTCTCGGGCGGCGCCACCTACACCGGCATCCCGAACGGCACGTACACCGACGCCGTCACCGGTGACGTGAAGACCGTCACCGGCGGCACGCTCACGGTCGGCGCGCCCGGCAAGGGCAACCTCCGGGTGTACGTCCTGAACGGTCCCGGGAAGATCGGCACGGCCGGCCCGTACCTGAAGTGATCCGGCGGAGAGGGGGCGGAGCGGGAAATCCGCCCCCTTTTCGCCATGTTCAAGTCAAGATTCTGTTACATGAACGGGATTGTCGGACAGAAGCCTTCCCTCCGCCCCGCCCGTCTGGGATCTTGCGTCCACCCCACACATCACACGGCCCGGCCGGCGCCACCCGCGCCACCG
>NZ_JBHYKM010000106.1:0-26072 GCF_042741435.1 Streptomyces sp. NPDC058955
GCGTTCGCGCGTACGGGGCCGGGTCAGCTCCCGCAGTAGGGCGCCGTGCGGATCTGCCCGCCCTGGTTCTCGTCGTCGGTGCCGAGCAGCGCCGCGCCGCCGGGGAGGCATTCGACGGCCTCGGTCTTGTGGCCGGGGAAGGTGCCGAGCGGGACCGGGCGGGCGGCGAGGGAGACGCGTACCGCGCCGGCGGCGGTGAGGGAGACCTGGCCCGCGTCGGTCACGGCGGAGTCGAAGGGGCCGTCGTCGCCCGCGTCGGCCGCCGAACCCACCAGGATCCGGCCGGAGTCGGTGACGGAGATGTCGGAGACGTGGCGGGTCCCCGCGCCCGTCGGGTAGGGGGCCGTGAAGCTGCGCCGGGTGACGGCGCCGAACCTCGGCTCGCCCCAGGAGGCGAAGGTCAGCGGGGCGGAGAAGAGGGTGGCGGGCCGGTCCGGTCCCTCGCCGCGGTCCGCCCACAGGGCGGCGTACCGCCCGTCCCGGGCGACGAGCGCGAAGCTCTCGAAGTCGTCGCCGGGGCGGATCGCGGGCAGCGGGGTGTACTCGACGACGGTGGCCGTGGTGCCGGTGACCTTCAGCCGGTAGACGATGCCGCGCGCGGCGACGGCGAGGTACTCCCCCGGCGTGCCGGGGATCGCCTCGATCGCCTCCAGGTCGACGGGCTCGGCGCCCTCCCAGACCAGCGGGGTGACGGCGACGGGGTCCGTGCCGTACGCGATCCGGGAGAGGCGCGGCTGTCCGGCGCGCTTGTTGTCGTGGACGACGAGGGCGGTGGCGCCGTCGCCCTCGTGGGCGAGGCCGCTGACGCCGCCGCGGGCGTCGGTGCCGACCTGCCGCCAGGGGGCGGCGGCCTGCGCGGTGCCGGCGAGCAGGCCGACCAGGACGCCGGCGGCGGCGCATCTCAGGGGGAGCTTCATGTCCGCACGTTATGGATCTTGAACGGGCCGGGGACAGCGGCGGCGTCCGCCGTTCGGCGGAGCGCGCGGAAGCAGGGGGGCGCGCGGCGGGGGCCTAGGTCGAAGGGCTGATCAACTTCTTCCGCAGGTGCTGTTAGCCTGCACTTGCATATAGGTTGCAATAAGCAGTCAGTCGAAGGGCTCGGCACACATGGCGATCTACACACTTCCGGAGCTGCCGTACGACTACGCGGCGCTGGAGCCGGTGATCAACCCGCAGATCATCGAGCTGCACCACGACAAGCACCACGCGGCCTACGTCAAGGGCGCGAACGACACGCTGGAGCAGCTGGAGGAGGCCCGCGACAAGGAGCAGTGGGGGGCGATCAACGGCCTGGAGAAGAACCTCGCGTTCCACCTCTCCGGCCACATCCTCCACTCCATCTACTGGAACAACATGGCGAGCCCGAAGGCCGGCGAGGGCGGCGGCGAGCCGCTGGCGGCCGACGGCGTGGGCGAGCTCGCGGACGCGATCGCCGAGTCCTTCGGCTCCTTCGCGAAGTTCAAGGCCCAGCTGACCAAGGCGTCGGCGACCACCCAGGGCTCCGGCTGGGGCGTCCTCGCCTACGAGCCGATCAGCGGCCGCCTCATCGTCGAGCAGGTCTACGACCACCAGGGCAACGTCGGCCAGGGCTCGGTCCCGATCCTGGTCTTCGACGCCTGGGAGCACGCCTTCTACCTCCAGTACAAGAACCAGAAGGTCGACTTCATCGACGCCATGTGGCAGGTCGTGAACTGGCAGGACGTGCAGAAGCGGTACGCCGACGCGAAGGGGCGCACCCCGCTCATCGGCATCTGAGCCGTACGCAACTCCTGCTCGTGATCGTCTTCTCCACCTTCACCGGGCAGGCGGATGAAAGAAGGGCCCCCACGGTGACGTGAACCGTGGGGGCCCTTCCATGACCGAAACGCCTACTCGAAGCTCGGCACCGCGGTCCGGGTGCGCTTGATCTCGTAGAAGCCCGGGGTCGAGGCGACGAGCAGCGTGCCGTCCCACAGCCGGGCCGCGGCCTCGCCGCGCGGGGTCGGGGTGACGACCGGGCCGAAGAAGGCGACCTCGTCGCCGTCCGGGCCCGGCACCGCGATCACCGGGGTGCCGACGTCCTGGCCGACCTTCCCGATGCCCTCCGCGTGGGAGGCGCGCAGCTCGGTGTCGTAGGTGTCCTGGTCGGCGTACTCCACCAGGTCCTCGGGGAGGCCGACGTCACGCAGCGCGCCGACGACGGCCTCGCGGGTGGGGCCCTCGCCGTTGTTGTGGAAGCGGGTGCCGAGGGCCGTGTAGAGCTTGCCGACGACCTCGTCGCCGTGCAGCTGCCGGGCGGCCATGACGACGCGGACCGGGCCCCACGCCTTGGTCTCCAGCATCTCCCGGTACTCGGGGGAGACCTCGTCCAGCCGGTCCTCGTTCAGGACGGCGAGGCTCATCACCTTCCAGCGGACGTCCACCGGGCGGACCTTCTCCACCTCCAGCATCCACCGGGAGGTCATCCAGGCCCACGGGCACAGCGGATCGAAGAAGAACTCTGCGGTGGTCCTGCTCTCGGACATGTCACTCCTCAGGGCGCGGAAACGGGGATGTGCGCCGACCTGGCGCAACACCAGCCGGCCGGGTCGGCATTCCCGTGCACCGGGTGAAAGGTGCGCATGGGAGGATCGGTGCTGTTTCGAACACGCCACGAAGGAGTGACCGTGCCCGGTGAGAACCTGTCCCGCGACGAGGCCCATGAGCGGGCCGCGCTGCTGTCCGTCGACGGCTACGACGTCGCGCTCGACCTGCGCTCGGCGGTCGGCGAGTCCACGGAGGCGGTGCGCACCTTCCGCTCGGTGACGACGATCCGCTTCCGCCGCACCGGCGAGGCCGACACGACCTTCGTGGACCTCCTCGCGCCGTCGGTCACCTCCGTCACCCTCAACGGGCGGGAGCTGGACCCGGCGGTCGTCTTCGACGGCGCCCGGATCGCCCTGGACGGCCTGGCGGACGAGAACGTGCTGGTCGTCGACGCCCAGTGCGCGTACAGCCGCACCGGCGAGGGCATGCACCGCTTCGTCGACCCCGAGGACGGCGAGGTGTACCTGTACACCCAGTACGAGCCGGCCGACGCCCGCCGCGTGTACGCCAACTTCGAGCAGCCCGACCTCAAGGCGCCGTACCGCTTCGAGGTGACCGCGCCCGACGGCTGGACGGTGTGGAGCAACGGCGCCGGCGAGCAGGGCGCCGACGGGGTGTGGCGGTTCGCCGAGACGCAGCCGATCTCCACGTACATCACCTGTGTGGTGGCCGGCCCGTACCACTACGTCACCGACACCTACCGGCGCGGCGACGTCGAGATCCCGCTCGGCGCGATGTGCCGCAAGGGGCTCGCCCGGCACTTCGACGCGGACGACGTCTTCCTCGTCACCAAGCAGGGCTTCGACCTCTTCCACGAGCTCTTCGACTACCCGTACCCCTTCGGCAAGTACGACCAGGCGTTCGTGCCCGAGTACAACCTCGGCGCCATGGAGAACCCCGGCATGGTCACCTTCACCGAGGAGTACATCTACCGGGGCAAGGTCACCCGGGCGGCGTACGAGCGGCGCGCCAACACGATCCTGCACGAGATGGCCCACATGTGGTTCGGCGACCTGGTCACCATGGTCTGGTGGGACGACCTGTGGCTGAAGGAGTCCTTCGCCGACTTCATGGGCTCCTTCGCGCTCGCCGAGGCCACCCGCTTCACCGACAGCTGGGTCACCTTCGCCAACAACCGCAAGGCGTGGGCCTACCGCGCCGACCAGCTGCCGTCCACCCACCCGATCACGGCCGACATCCGTGACCTGGAGGACGCCAAGCTGAACTTCGACGGCATCACGTACGCCAAGGGCGCCTCCGTCCTCAAGCAGCTCGTCGCCTACGCGGGCCGGGACGCCTTCCTGGAGGGCGCGCGCCGCTACTTCAAGCGCCACGCCTACGGCAACACCCGCCTCGGCGACCTGCTGTCGGTGCTGGAGGAGACCTCCGGCCGGGACATGCGGGCCTGGTCGAAGTCCTGGCTGCAGACCTCCGGCGTCAACGTGCTCGCCCCCGAGGTCACCTACGACGCCGAGGGCCGGATCACCGAGCTCGCCGTCCTCCAGGAGGGCGACGAGCTGCGCCCGCACCGGATCGCCGTGGGCCTCTACCGGCTCACCGACGGCGCACTCGTGCGGTACGCGCGCGTGGAGGCCGACGTGGCCGGGGTCCGGACCGTCGTCGACGGGCTGGCCGGCAGCGAGCGGCCGGATCTGATCCTCGTCAACGACGACGACCTCACCTACTGCAAGGTCCGCTTCGACGAGGGCTCCCTCGACACCCTCCGCGAGCACCTCGGGGACATCACCGACCCGCTGGCCCGCGCGCTGTGCTGGTCGGCGCTGTGGAACCTGACCCGGGACGGGCTGATGCCGGCCCGCGACTTCGTCGCCGCCGTGCTCGCCTTCGCGGGCCGCGAGACCGACATCGGCGTCCTCCAGATGGTGCACGCCTGGGCGCGGACCGCCGTCACCCACTACGCGGCCCCCGCGTGGCGGGCGGAGGGCGGCCGGCTCCTCGCCGAGGGCGGCCTGCGCGAGCTGCGGCTCGCCGAGCCGGCCAGCGAGCACCAGCTGACCTGGGCGCGCTTCTTCGCCGCGACCGCCTCCTCCGACGCCGACCTCCAGCTCCTGGAGGGGCTGCTTGCCGGCACCGCCCGGATCGACGGGCTCGACGTCGACCAGGAGCTGCGCTGGGCGCTGCTCTCGACGCTGGCCGAGCAGGGCCGGGCCGACGAGGTGCGGATCGGCGAGGAGCTGGCCCGGGACGACACCGCGAGCGGCAAGCGGCACCAGGTGCGGCTGCTCGCCGCGCGTCCGTCGGCGGCGGTCAAGGCGCAGGCGTGGGCGCAGGTCGTCGAGTCCGACACCTTGTCGAACGCGCTGGTCGGCGCGGTGATCGCCGGGTTCGCGCAGCCCTCGCAGCGGGAGCTGACCGCCCCGTACGCGGAGAAGTACTTCGCGGTGATCGAGCGGATCTGGGCCGAGCGGTCGATCCAGATCGGCATGGACGTGGTGCGGGGTCTCTTCCCGGCGCTCCAGGACCGTCCGGAGACGCTGGCGGCGACCGACGCCTGGCTGGCGGAGCACGCGGACGCGGCCCCGGCGCTGCGGCGGCTCGTCCTGGAGTCCCGCGACGACCTGGCCCGGGCCCTGCGGGCGCAGGAGTGCGACGCGCTGGAGGGGTGAGCGCCCCCGCCCCGACCGCCGAGGGGGGCCGCGGCCCCTCTCGGCAGTCGAACGCGCGTACTTTAGTGCCGTCTTGTGCCGGTTGAGCCACCGCCTTGTAACAGGCCGTTAGGACCGGGCCGGGGAGCGGAAGACCCCCGGCATGAACCACAACACCCCCATCACCCCCGGTCCCCGCCCCCTCTCCTCCCCCGCGGGCATCACCCAACGACTCGCGTCCACCGGCCAGTTGCGCGCCATGGGCGTGCCCGCCGCGGAGGTCGCCGGTCGGGTCGCGGCCGGCGGCGACTGGCAGCAGCTGCTGCCGGGCGTCTTCCTGCTCCGCCCCGGCGCGCCGACCAGCGACGACCGGCTGCGGGCCGCGCTGCTGTACGCCCGCCGGGACGGCGAGGCGCCGCTGTACGGACCGGGCGCGATGATCACCGGGCTCGCCGCGCTGGCCCTGCACGGCTTCTCCTCCGCTCCCCCGCTGACCGCCCTGGACCGGATCGACGTCCTGGTGGGCCGGACCCGACGGCTGCGCTCGACCGGTTTCGTGCGGGTGGTGCGGGCGCCGGAGCCGCCGGAGCCGGTGGAGCTGACCGGGCTGCCGGTGGCGCCGGTCGCGCGGGCGGTCGCCGACGCCGTCTCGGGGCTGCACGACGCCGAGACCGTGCGTCGGCTGCTGACCGAGGCGGTCCGCGGCGGCCACTGCGAACCCCCGGTGCTGGTGCGGGAGTTGAGCCGGTCGCGGCTGCTGACCCGGCCGCACGTGGTGGACGCGGTGGACTCGCTCCTGGTGGAGGGGCGGGCGCTGTCGGAGGAGCGGCTGTACGAGATGGTGCGGGACTTCGCGCTGCCGGACCCGCTGTGGAACGTGGACCTGCGGCTGCCGGGCGGCCCGCACCTGGGCGGGGTGGACGCCTACTGGCCGGACCAGGCGGTGGCGGTGGAGCTGGACACCCGGGCGCCGCGGCAGGACGAGGACGCGATGTGGTCCGAGTACACCCGCAAGCGGGAGCACCTGGAGCGGCTGGGCATCACGGTGGTCCATCTGACCCCGCGCAAGCTGCGGGAGGCGATGGAGCAGCAGGCCACCGTGGTCCGCACGGCGCTGATGGCCGCGTCGGAGCGGCAGCCCGCCGCCTATGTCGTCGTCCTGCCCCGGTGACGGGCTACTTCTTCGGTTCGGTGCCGCAGAACTCGGCCTCGATGATCGCCTGGGTGTCGCCGGTCCAGTCGGCGTTGGCGTTGGCGGCGAGGGTGTGGCGGCCGTCGCGGGTGGTGTACGCCTCCGAGATGGAGCCGTGGATGCCGCCGCCGTGGCCCCAGATCTCGGTGCCGCAGCTCAGCTTCTGCCAGGAGATGCCGAGGCCGTAGCGGTAGTCGGGGTACTGGGGGGAGACCGGCAGGGTGGTGGTCAGTTCGCGCAGCTCGGCCTTCGGGAGCAGCCGGCCCTTGAGGAGGGCGCGGTAGAAGGTCTGGAGGTCGGCGGAGTCGGAGATCATCTCGCCGGCGGCGTGGGCGAGGGAGGGGTTGAGCTCGGTGACGTCGTGGACGGGGGCGGACTTCTCGGGGACGAGGGTGGAGTAGGCGCGGCTGCTGGGCTGTGGGACGTTCACCCGGGTGCCGGGGACGCTGGTGGCGCGGAGCTTGAGGGGCTTGATGATCCGGTTCTCGATGGCCTTGCCGTAGGGGCGGCCGGTGACCTTCTCGATGACCAGGCCGGCGACGACGAAGTTGGTGTTGGAGTAGCGCCAGGCGGTGCCGGGGGCGAAGACGGGGGCGTGGTTCATGGCGATGCCGACGAGGTCGCGCGGGTCCCAGGTGTCGTAGCGGTGCTCCAGGAAGCCGGTCCCGAAGACCTCCTGCTGGAACGTCGGGTCCTCGGTGTAGCCGTAGATGCCGCTGGTGTGGTTGAGGAGCTGCCGGACGGTGATCTTCCGCCCGTCGTGGCCGTTGCCGCGGATGAGGCCGGGCAGCCACTTCTCGACCGGGTCGTCGAGGTCGATCCGGCCCTCGGCCTGGAGCTGGAGGAGGACGGTGGAGACGAAGGTCTTGGTGATGGAGCCGACGCGGAAGCGGTCGTCGCCGTCGCGCTCGCCGGCGGTGCCGGTCCAGGAGCGGCCGTCCACCCGGGCCTGGGCGACGACGCCGGGGACGCCGGCGTCGACGTTGGCCTGGAGCGCGGCCCGGGTGGCGGCGTGGTCCTTCTGCGCGGCGGCCGCGGGGGCCGTGGGGCCGGCCGCGAGGGCGGGGGCGGCGAGCGCGGTGACGGTGAGGCCGGCGGCGAGCGCCGCGGCGACGACGGTACGGGCGGTGCGGGTGCGGGTGCTGGTCATGTGGTCCCCATGTCTCGCTGGTCCGGTGCTGCGTTCGGCGGGGAGGACCGGGGGCGGGACGGGAGGGTTGAGCGGGGTCGTGCCGGTTGAGTGGTTTCCGGCCGTCCTCAGCGCCCTAGTTGCCGTGCGGGTCGGTGAGGGCGGAGTGGCCGAGGGGCGGGCGGGTGCGCCAGAGGTCGAGGCCGATGTCGACGAGGTGGACCCGGGGCAGGTCGGGCACGGCGGCGAGGGGGTGCCAGGCGGCGAGGTCGGTGGAGCCGCCGGTCTCGGGCCGGAGCGTGCCGCCGGTGATCCGGGCCTCGTAGAGGAGGCGGAGGCCGTGCCAGGAGCCGGGCGCGCCGATCCGGGGCAGCCAGTCGCGCGTGACCGAGTCGACGCCGAGGAGGGCGATCGGCTCGGAGACGTATCCGGTCTCCTCCTCGACCTCGCGGACGACGGTCGCGACGGGGCTCTCGCCGTGGTCCATGCCGCCGCCGGGCAGGGTCCAGCGCCTGGTTCCGTCCTTGGCGACCCAGCGGGCGAGGAGGACCTCGCCGTCACGGACGCACACGGCGTAGGCCGCCACCCTCAACTCCTGCTTCATGGGGCGAGGTTAGGCGATGGGGGCGGCGGCCGGACCGGTCAGAACCAGTAGACGGGGTAGCGGCGGCGGGTGACGCGGGCGGCGAGCAGGCCGACCGCGACGAGCAGCGCGCAGGAGACGAGCAGCAGGCCGGTGAAGGTCCAGAACGGCGGGGAGCCGAGGGCGACGACCACCGCGGTGGCGGCGGCCGGGGAGTGCGGGGCGCGGGCGAGCATCATCACGCCGAGGGCGAGTCCGCCGGCGACGGCGGCGCTCCACAGGCCCGGGCCGGCCACCGCGAGGACGGCGAAGCCGGCGAGGGCGGAGAGGAGCTGGCCGCCGACGACCGAGCGGGGCTGGGAGAGCGGCAGGTCCGGGGAGGCGGCGACCAGCGCCATGCTCGCGGCGAGCGGCGGTATGAGCAGCGGGTGGTCCAGGACCGTGCCGAGGGCGACGAGCAGGAGCAGGGCGACGGTGCTGGCGGCGGTGGCGAGCAGCACCGCCGCCGGTCGCGGGCGGGGCGGCGGTCCGGGGCGTACGGGGGCGGGGGCGGGCGCGGACGGCGTGGGCACGGTGGCCTCGGGAGCCTGGGAGCTGGTGGTCACGGGTTCCTCGGGATCGTGGATCGGGAGTCCGCGTGCGGGCGGCAGGGGGCGGTGCGGCGTGCGGTGCGGCGTGCGGCGGCGGTTCAGGGGGTGGTCGGGTTGGCCGGGGAGTACTCGGGCGCGGACCAGCGCAGGGGGCTGGCGGCCGGGGTCTCGACGACGCTGTCGACCCGGAAGCGGACGAACCGCTCCTCAGAACGGTATACCGTTTCGGCCCGGCCGCTGAGCTGGAGGGTGGTGCCGTTCTCCCAGTCCAGGAAGAGGAGACCGGCCCTGTCGTCGGTCTCCAGGTTGCCGAGTGTGAGGAACATCGCGTTGCCCGGGTAGTCCCGCCAGACCAGTTCGCGGGGGCTCTCGGCGCGGACGAAGCCGGGGTTGCCGCCGCGGTGGCTGGCGTCGGCGCCGTCCGGCCCGGTGGTGGCGACGAAGAAGGTGTCGGCCGCCCGGACGGCGGCCAGCTGGGCCTCGGTGAGGGCGTCGCCGCGACGGGCGGGCGGGGTGTCCGGGCCGGCGGGTCCCGAGTCGTACAGCTCGCGCTTCTGGAGGTACTTGGGGCAGTTGGCGAAGACCTGCTCGGCCTCGATCAGCAGGCCGCGGGCGCTGGGGCGGGCGGTGCCGTTGAGGCGCATGCGGCGGCGGGTGCGGGGGTCGAGGGCGAGGGTGCCGACGGGGGTCCCGGCCGCCAGGGCCTCGGCGAGCGGGTCGCCGGGGCGGGGGGCGGCTGCGACCGACACCGTGTGCGGGCCGGTCGCGCGGGCGAAGCCGGGGGCGCCGGTGAGCAGGGTCGCCCAGACGCGGCCGTCCGGCGCCGCCGCGGCGAGGACCAGCATGGGCTGGGCCTCCAGGAACGCGGCGGCGACGGGACGGATGCCGGGGCGGATGCTCGGGGCGATGTGGGCGGCGGCGTGCTGGACGCCGAGGCGCTTCTGAACGGCGAGCGAGCCGTGGTGGTAGGCCGTGGTGCTCATGGTGCGCCTCCGGGGTGGGTGCGGGTGCGGGGGGTGCGGGTGCGGCCCCCGGCCGCGGGGGGCCACGTTCGGCGGTGTGCCCGCAAGCGGGCCGGCCGCTAGAAGAAGCCGCAGGTCGGGGCCGCCGCGTTGGGGGCCGGGGACTCCTCCGCGCCCTTGGGGACGGAGATTTCGAGGCGGGTGCCGTCGGGGTCGTGGAAGAAGATGCCGCCGGAGGCCGCGCCTTCGCGGTGGGCGACGACGCCGTCGTAGGCGAAGGTGACGCCCTCCGCCTTGAGGGCCGCCTCGGCCTCGCGGACCTTCTCGATGGACTCGGCCTCGAAGGCCAGGTGGTGCAGGCCGGCCAGGCCCGCGTCGTACCCGGCCCCGGCCTGCTGCCAGAGGGTGAGCACGAGCGTGCCGCCCTGGCCCAGGAAGGCGTGGCGGCGGCCGTCGGCGTCGCCGGAGCCGATCACCTCGAAGCCCAGGACGTCGCCGTAGAAGCGGAGCGAGCGGTCCAGGTCGGTGACGTTGATGCCGATGTGCGCCGTGTTCAGCGTGCCGATCGCGGACATGACGGTCCCCTCGTCGTCGGTCGCCCCCTCCGGGCTAACCACTTAATTCGACTTTAGGGGTTAGAGGGCGGCGGCCGCAACCCGTCACGTACGCTTGAGGGGTTAGATCGCCGGGGGATCGAGGAGGATGCCCGCCATGTCCGTCACCGATCCGCGGCCGCACACCGGCGAGCCGGTCTCGCTGGACCTGCTCAACACCCGGTGGATGCGGGAGGGCGAGCGCCAGGACCTCCTCACCGGCACCGAGGGGCTGGCCGTCTGGCTCGCGGCCAACGGGCTCGACGGGCGGTTCACCGCCGACGAGGCGACGCTCCGGCACACCCGGACCGCCCGCGAGGCGCTGAAGGCGCTGGTCGACCGGCCCGGCGACCCCGACGCGGTCGCCCGGGTCGACGCCGTCCTGGAGCACGGCCGGATCCGCGCGCTGCTCACCGCCGAGGGCCCCGGCGAACGGGCCGAGTTCGCCGATCCGGCGTGGGGGCCGGGCTGGACCGCCGCCCGCGACTACCTGGACCTGCTCCGCACCGCCCCGGACCGGATCAGGACCTGCGCGCACGAGGCGTGCATCCTGCACTTCTTCGACACCTCGCGGAACGGCACCCGCCGCTGGCACTCGATGGCGACCTGCGGCAACCGGGCGAAGGCGTCCCGGCACTACGCCCGCACGAAGGATCAGTGACGGCCCGGAACCACCCGTCGAATCGCCCTCGTTGAGGGCGATTCGTGCCGTGTGGCGGAGGACGCGCGGTGGCGGATGTACGCCATGGACACAACATGCCCTCCAGGAACTCTCCACAAAACCCTGTCACTTGCGAAAGGCTGAGCGGTCATCCGGTACCGAAATCCGGACCCTCTTCTTTCACAAACAGGGATGTAAATGACCACCCCCGAAACCCAGAGCTCCATACCCGGGCGCTCGACCGGGACCGGGCGGGCGGCCAGGATCGCCGCCGCCGCCGGCCTGGTGACCGCGCTCGTCGCGGCCGGTGCCGCTCCGGTCCTCGCCGCCGAGAACCCGGCGACGAACCCCCCGGTGAAGGCCGCGGAGCCCGCCGACAAGCTCGGCGCCACCGACGCGCAGCGCCTCGCCGAGGCCGAGGCCGCCGGCGAGCCGCACGTCACCGTCCTGGTCGCCACCGCGCCCGGCGCGACCGAGCAGGTCGCCGGTCAGCTCGACGCCGTCCCCGGCGGCTCGATCGGCAACCGCAACGACGAGCTCGGCTACGTCCGCGCGACCCTGCCGACCGCCAAGGCCGAGGCCGCCATCAAGGCCGCCGCGAAGCTCTCCTCCGTCCAGTCGCTCGACCTCCAGGCCGAGATCGAGCTGGACGACCCGCGCCCCGACGCGGGCGTCACCGGTGCCGTCGAGGGCACCACGGTGGACCGGACCTACCCGGCGCCGTCGAAGTACACCCCGGCGAAGAACCCGTACAACCCGTCCCACGAGACGGGCGCCGTCGAGTTCGTCGAGGACCACCCGAAGGCCGACGGCCGCGGCGTGACCATCGGCATCCTCGACTCGGGCGTCGACCTGGCCCACCCGGCCCTGCAGAAGACCACCACCGGCGAGCGCAAGATCGTCGACTGGGTCACCGCCACCGACCCGATCACCGAGGGCGACGGCACCTGGCGCGCCCAGGTCACCCCGGTCGCGGGCCCGGTCTTCACCGCCGCCTCGCAGTCCTGGAAGGCGCCCGAGGGCGCCTACCAGTGGAGCCGGTTCAGCGAGTCCGTCACGGCGGGCGGCGACCCGGCCGGCGACATCAACCGCGACGGCGACACCACCGACGTCTTCGGCCTGCTGTACGACGCCGCCGCGGGCACCGTCCGCGTCGACACCGACCAGGACAACGACTTCACGGACAACGAGCCGATGAAGCCGTTCAAGGACGGTCACGGCATCGGCTACTTCGGCACCGACAACCCGGCCACCGACGTCGTCGAGCGCACCCCGTTCGTCGTGCAGATCCGCAAGGACGTCCCGATGGACCCGTACGGCGGGTCCTGGGTCGGCCAGAAGCGCGACTTCGTCAACATCGGCGTCGTCGAGTCCTCGCACGGCACCCACGTCGCCGGCATCACCGCCGCCAAGGGCCTGTTCGGCGGGAAGATGAACGGCGCCGCCCCCGGCGCGAAGATCGTCTCCTCGCGCGCCTGCACCTGGGACGGCGGCTGCACCAACACCGCCCTCACCGAGGGCATGGTCGACCTCGTCGTCAACCGCGGCGTCGACATCGTCAACATGTCGATCGGCGGCCTGCCCGCGCTGAACGACGGCGACAACGTCCGCGCCCGCCTCTACACCCGTCTCATCGACGAGTACGGCGTGCAGCTGGTGATCTCGGCCGGCAACTCCGGCCCGGGCACCAACACGATCGGCGACCCCGGCCTGGCCGACAAGGTCCTCTCGGTCGGCGCGGCCGTCTCCCGGTCCACCTGGGCGGCCAACTACGGCTCGGCCGTCGAGAAGTCGTACGCCATGTTCCCGTTCTCCTCGCGCGGTCCGCGTGAGGACGGCGGCGCCGCCCCGCTGGTCACCGGCCCGGGCTCGGCCGTGAACACCATCCCGACCTGGCAGGCCGGCGCCGGCGTCGCCGAGTCCGGCTACGCGCTCCCCGCCGGCTACGGCATGCTCAACGGCACCTCGATGTCGTCCCCGCAGGTCGCCGGCGCGAGCGCGCTGCTGCTCTCCGCCGCCAAGCAGCGCGGCATCGAGCTCTCCCCGCTGACCCTGCGCACCGCCCTCACCTCGACCGCCAAGCGGATCCCGGGTGTCGCGGCGCACGAGCAGGGCGCCGGTCTCGTCGACGTCGTCGAGGCCTGGGACTCGATCAAGGACGGGGCCACCGCCCACTCCTACAAGGTCGAGGCCCCGGTCGACACCGTGATCTTCCCGGCCCCGCACACCGGCACCGGTGTGTACGACCGCGAGGGCGGCCTCAAGGTCGGCCAGAAGAAGGTCTACGACGTCACCGTCACCCGCACCAGCGGCCCGGACCGTGCCGTCGAGCACGAGCTGGACCTCAAGTACAACGACGGCACCTTCCGGATCCTCGGCGACGACGAGGTCGACCTGCCGCTGAACAAGCCGGTCACCGTCAAGCTGGAGGCCCGTCCGACCACCGCCGGTGTGCACAGCGTGCTCCTGGAGGCCGACGACGAGCGCACCGAGGGCGTCGACAAGCAGATCATGGCCACCTCGGTCGTCGCGAGCGACCTGGTCGCCCCCGGCTACGGCTTCTCCGCCGCCGGCTCGGTGCAGCGCAACAGCACCAAGTCGTACTTCGTGACCGTGCCGCAGGGCGCGACCTCGCTGGAGGTGCGGATCGGCGGGCTGAAGGAGAAGAGCCAGACCCGGTTCATCGCCATCCACCCGTACGGCGTCCCGGTCGACCCGACCGCGACCACGGGCTGCTACCCGCACTACAACCCGGCGAACACCTGCCGCCCCGACCTGCGCTCGTACACCAACCCGCAGGCCGGCGTCTGGGAGATCGAGGTCGAGGCGCGCCGCACCTCGCCGGACCTGGACAACCCGTACAAGCTGGACGTCTCCGTGCTCGGCGCCTCCTTCGACCCGGCCGTCCAGACGGTCGCCGAGGCGAAGGTCGGCACCCCGTCCGCCGTCGAGTGGACCGTCACCAACAAGTTCGCCGGCATCGACGGCAAGCTGAAGGGCGGCTCGCTCGGCTCGGCCAAGGTCGAGACCCCGACCATCCAGCACCACGAGTCGCAGAAGAAGACCGTCACCATCGGTGAGGGCGTCGAGCGCCTCGACATCGCGATCGGCAACACCTCCGACAAGGCCGCCGACCTCGACCTGACCGTGCTCCTGAACGGCGTCAAGGTCGGCTCGTCCGCCGACGGCGACTCGGAGGAGGCCGTCTCCCTCGTCAAGCCGAAGGCCGGCACCTACGAGGTCGTCGTCGACGGCTACGCGGTCCACGCCGAGGGCGGCACGACCTACGACTACAAGGACGTGTACTACTCGTCCGCGCTCGGCACCGTGAAGGTCGACGAGACGAAGACGTACCCGCTGGCCAACGGCGCGACCACCAAGGTCCCGGCCGAGGTCGTCGTCGGCGCCCAGGCCCCCGAGGGACGCCAGTTCTTCGGCCAGGTCCAGCTGCTCAACGCGCGCGGCACCGTCGCGGGCACCGGCAGCGTCCTGATCGGCACCGTCACCCCGTAACACCCCGGGCGGTACGAGGAGGGGCGGGGGCCCCCGGGGGGGGGCCCCCCCCCCCCGCCCCCCCCCCCCCCCCCCCCCCGCCCCCGCACCCCCCCCACCCCCCCCCCCCCCACCCCCCCCCCCCCCCCCCCCCGACTCTATCGCCCCACACCCACACCGTACCCCCCGTGGCTTCTGGGTCGGGGGGGGGGCCGGGGGGGGCCCCCCCCCCTTCCGCGTCCCCGCCCCGCCGCCGTCCTCCGCCCCTTCCCCGCTCAGCCCCGGCCCGGGCAGTCGCCGACCCCCTCCCGCAGCCCCTCCGCCACCCACGCGCGGCCGTACTCCAGCTCGTCGCGGACCGGGCCGACGTCCTCGCCCAGCTCGCCGGGCGGCTCCATGTCCTCCCGGTAGGTGAGCACCCCCTCGTCGGGGAAGCGGGAGACGATCACGAGCATCCGCACGCCGGGCCGGTAGTACGACGGGTCCGCCGCCCAGCCGCGGAAGGCCAGCTCGCCCGAGCCGGCGCCCTCCGGCTTGTACCGGCGCTCCACCCGCAGCACCACGCGGAGCTCCCCCTCCCCCGGCAGCGGCTCGACCCGGGCGACCGTGCCCTCGGCGACGTCCGTGGCGCAGGCGACGATCCCGCCGGCGGAGAGCTTCGCGCTGCTCCCGCCGCTGTCGATGCCGCCCTGGGGCTGCGCGGCCAGCCAGGCGCCGCCGGTCCCGAGCACCCCGAGCGCCCCGCAGGCGGCGAGCGCCCAGGCGACGATCCGGCCGCGCCGCCGGGGCCGTACGACCGGAGCCGTCGGTACGGGCTCCGCCGTCAGGGCGGTCGCCAGGACGCCCAGCTGCGCGCGGATCAGGGCCACGTCCGCGAGGGCGCGGGCGACCTCGGGGTCGTCCTCGGCCCCGGGCGGCAACGGCTCCTCGCCGAGCACCAGCGCCAGCGGGTCCCGCTCCTTCTCCTCCACCCTCACACCACCTCGTCCGTGTGGAGCCGCTCCCGCATCGCGCGGACGGCGGCGTGCAGCCTGCTCTTGACGGTCCCCTCCGGGACGCCCAGCTCCTCGGCGATCCGGGCCACCGGCAGGTCCGCGTAGAAGCGCAGCACCAGGACCTGGCGCTGCTTCTCCGGCAGCGCCTCCAGCCCGTCCGCGACCGTCAGCGCGAGCAGCCGGGCCTCCTCGCCACCGCCGCCGGAGGGCTCCGGCAGGGCGGTCAGCCGTTCGCCGAGGCGCTCGTCGCGGCGGCGGGCCCGGTGCCAGTCGGCGGCCACCCGGGTGGCGACCACCGCGCACCAGGCGGCCGGGGAGCGCGGCGGGTCCCCCTTCGCCCGGGCCTCCAGGAGCCGCAGTCCCACCTGCTGCACCCCGTCCTGGAGCTCCGCGTACGGCACCCCGCCCAGCGCCAGGACCGCCCGCACCCGGTCCACGAGCGCCGCGTCCATCTGCTCCACCCCGCCTCCTCCCTGCCGGTGACCCCCCTTCGACGCGCGACCGCCCCGGAACGTTCATCCGTCGGACCGCGTCCCGCTCCTCGGACAATGGATTGGACAAGCAGCGGCAGGCGGCACGCATGATGGGGAGCGGCAGCACCTGCACACACGTACGGAGGAGTCCCCGTGAAGGTCGGAATCGTCGGAGCCACCGGTCAGGTCGGCACAGTCATGCGCAAGATCCTGGCCGAGCGGAACTTCCCGGTCGACGAGCTGCGGCTCTTCGCCTCCGCCCGGTCCGCCGGCAAGGTCGTCGACGGCGTGACGATCGAGGACGCGGCCACCGCCGACTACACCGGCCTGGACATCGTGCTCTTCTCCGCCGGCGGCGCCACCTCCAAGGCCCTCGCCGAGAAGGTCGCCTCCCAGGGCGCCGTCGTGATCGACAACTCCTCCGCCTGGCGCCGCGACCCCGAGGTCCCCCTCGTGGTCTCCGAGGTCAACCCGCACGCGGTCAAGGACCGCCCCAAGGGGATCATCGCCAACCCGAACTGCACCACGATGGCCGCCATGCCGGTCCTCAAGCCGCTCCACCAGGAGGCCGGCCTCACCGCGCTGATCGCCACCACCTACCAGGCCGTCTCCGGCTCGGGCGTGGCCGGCGTCGCCGAGCTGGACGGCCAGGTCAAGGCCGTCGCCGAGCGCGCCACCGAGCTGGCCCACGACGGCGAGGCCGTGGCCTTCCCGGAGCCCGGCGTCTACCGCCGCCCGATCGCCTTCAACGTGCTGCCGCTGGCCGGCAACCTGGTGGACGACGGCTCGCACGAGACCGACGAGGAGCAGAAGCTCCGCAACGAGTCCCGCAAGATCCTGGAGATCCCCGAGCTGAAGGTCTCCGGCACCTGTGTGCGCGTCCCGGTCTTCTCGGGCCACTCGCTGCAGGTCAACGCCCGCTTCGAGCGTCCGATCAGCGTCGAGCGCGCCTACGAGCTGCTGAAGGACGCCGAGGGCGTCGAGCTGTCCGAGATCCCGACCCCGCTCCAGGCGGCCGGCAAGGACGCCTCGTACGTGGGCCGCATCCGCGTCGACGAGACCGTCGAGAACGGCCTGGCGCTCTTCCTCTCCAACGACAACCTGCGCAAGGGCGCCGCGCTGAACGCGGTGCAGATCGCGGAGCTGGTGGCGGCCGAGCTCAAGGGCTGACCCCACGGCCACGCGAAGAACGGCGGTCATCCTTCCGGGTGACCGCCGTTCTTCCGTGTTCGCCCTGGGAAATGCGCGATGCGCTCCCCGAGGACCCCGTGGAAGGATGGGCCAAACGTCACGAAACCGAGGAGTTGACCGGGTGCCTGGTACGAACCTGACCCGTGAAGAGGCCCAGCAGCGGGCGGCGCTGCTGACCGTGGACGCGTACGAGGTCGAACTGGACCTCACCGGTGCGCAGGAGGGCGGTACCTACCGGTCCGTCACCACCGTCCGCTTCGATTCCGCCGAGGAGGGCGCCGAGAGCTTCATCGACCTCGTCGCCCCCGCCGTCCACGAGGCCGTGCTCAACGGGCACTCCCTGGACGTGGCCGCCGTCTTCCGCGACTCGCGGATCGCTCTGCCGCGCCTGAAGCAGGGCCGCAACGAGCTGCGGGTGGTCGCGGACTGCGCGTACACCAACACCGGTGAGGGCCTGCACCGCTTCGTCGACCCGGTCGACGGCCAGGCGTACCTGTACACCCAGTTCGAGGTGCCGGACGCGCGCCGGGTGTTCGCGTCCTTCGAGCAGCCGGACCTGAAGGCGACCTTCCAGTTCACCGTGAAGGCGCCGGAGGGCTGGAGCGTCATCTCCAACTCGCCGACCCCGGAGCCGAAGGACGGGGTGTGGGCCTTCGAGCCGACCCCGCGGATCTCCTCGTACATCACGGCCCTGATCGTCGGCCCGTACCACGCGGTGCACTCGACGTACGAGGGCCCGGACGGGCAGGTCGTGCCGCTGGGCATCTACTGCCGTCCGTCGCTGGCGGAGTTCCTGGACGCGGACCACATCTTCGACGTGACCCGGCAGGGCTTCGGCTGGTTCCAGGAGAAGTTCGCGTACGCCTACCCGTTCGCCAAGTACGACCAGCTGTTCGTGCCGGAGTTCAACGCGGGCGCGATGGAGAACGCGGGCGCGGTCACCATCCGCGACCAGTACGTCTTCCGCTCGAAGGTGACGGACGCGGCCTACGAGCGCCGCGCCGAGACCATCCTGCACGAGCTGGCCCACATGTGGTTCGGCGACCTCGTGACCATGGAGTGGTGGAACGACCTGTGGCTGAACGAGTCGTTCGCCACCTACACCTCGGTCGCCTGCCAGGCGTCCGTGGCGGGCACCCGCTGGCCGAACGCCTGGACCACCTTCGCCAACGCGGAGAAGACCTGGGCCTACCGCCAGGACCAGCTGCCGTCGACGCACCCGATCATGGCCGAGATCAACGACCTGGAGGACGTGCTCGTCAACTTCGACGGCATCACGTACGCCAAGGGCGCCTCGGTCCTCAAGCAGCTCGTCGCCTACGTCGGCCAGGACGAGTTCTTCAAGGGCGTGCAGGCGTACTTCCAGCGCCACGCCTTCGGCAACACCCGCCTCGGCGACCTGCTCGGCGCGCTGGAGGAGACCTCGGGCCGCGACCTGAAGACCTGGTCGAAGGCGTGGCTGGAGACGGCCGGCATCAACATCCTGCGCCCGGAGATCGAGACCGACGAGAACGGCTCGATCACCGCCTTCGCGGTGCGCCAGGAGGCCCCGGCGCTGCCCGCCGGCGCCAAGGGCGAGGCCGTGCTCCGCCCGCACCGCATCGCGATCGGCTTCTACGACCTCGACGCGGCCGGCAAGCTGGTCCGCACCGAGCGCCTGGAGCTGGACATCGAGGCGGCCGAGCTGACCGCGGTGCCGGCGCTGATCGGCAAGTCGCGCCCGGCGGTCGTCCTGCTGAACGACGACGACCTGTCGTACGCCAAGGTCCGCCTCGACGAGGTGTCGCTGCAGAACGTGACCGCGCACCTCGGCGACTTCGCCGAGTCGCTGCCGCGCGCCCTGTGCTGGGCCTCGGCCTGGGACATGACCCGGGACGGCGAGCTGGCCACCCGCGACTACCTGGAGCTGGTGCTCTCCGGCATCGCCAAGGAGTCGGACATCGGCGTGGTGCAGTCGCTCCAGGGTCAGGTGAAGGCGGCCCTCGACCTGTACGCGGCGCCGGAGTGGCGGCCCGAGGGCCTGGCCCGCTGGGGCGCCTTCGCGCTGGAGCAGCTGCGGGCGGCCGAGGCGGGCGGCGACCACCAGCTGGCGTGGGCGCGGGCCTTCGCGGCGACCGCCCGCACGGACGCCGACCTCGACCTGCTGGCGGGGCTGCTCGACGGCGGCGAGGTCGTCGAGGGGCTCGCGGTCGACGCGGAGCTGCGCTGGTCGTTCGTGCAGCGGCTGGCGGCCACCGGCCGGTTCGACGAGCCGGAGATCGCGGCGGAGCTGGAGCGGGACCGCACGGCGGCCGGCGAGCGGCACGCGGCGACGGCCCGCGCGGCGCGTCCGACCGAGGCCGCGAAGGCGGAGGCGTGGGCGGCGGTCGTCGAGGACGACAAGCTGGCCAACGCGGTGCAGGAGGCGGTGATCGGCGGCTTCGTCCAGACCGACCAGCGCGAGCTGCTCGCCCCGTACACGGAGAAGTACTTCGCGTCGATCAAGCGCGTGTCGGAGACCCGCAGCCACGAGATGATCCAGCAGATCGTGGTCGGTCTCTACCCGACGCTCCAGGTCTCCCAGGAGACGCTGGACGCGACGGACGCGTGGATCGCGGCCAACGACCCGGTGCCGGCGCTGCGGCGTCTGGTGACGGAGTCGCGGGCGGGCGTCGAGCGGGCCCTGAAGGCCCGTGCGGCGGACGCGGCGGCCGCGAAGTAGAGACTGGCGGTATCCGTACGACGAAGGGGCGCCCTCCCCCGTGGGGGCGCCCCTTCGCCATGCCCAGGGGTTACCGGCTCGCGCGGTCGAAGCGGGCGCGCAGGTCGGCGGCGCCCTCCTCGGTCAGGGAGCCGTGCAGGCGCATCCGGGCGACGCCGCCGTCGGGGAAGGCGTCGAGCCGGACGTGGGTGACGACCGCGTGGGCGGGGAGCTTGAAGCGGTGCAGGGTGTCGGGCTGGAGGCGGGTGCGGGGGACGATCTCGAACCACTCGCCGGACTCGCCGTTGCGGCCGTGGAGGGCGATCCAGCCGGCCGAGTTGCCCTTGAGGTAGGCGGTGTCGATCTCGACGGCGCGGACGGCGCCCTGGGCGGGGAGGCGGAAGCGGACCCAGTCGTTGGTGCCGCGGACCCGGCGGCGGCGGTTCTCCCAGCCGTCGTCCATCTTGCGGGAGGTGCCGGGCAGGATGATCTGGGTCGGCGAGGAGTAGAACCTGTCGGAGGCGTCCTCGTACGACCCGCCGTTGAGGACGGAGAGCAGGTCGATCGTGCCGAGGAGGTCCAGCCACTCGGGGTCGGGCAGCACCTCGCCGTGGACGCGGAGGCGGGCGACGCCGCCGTCCGGGTGCTGGCAGAGGCGGACGTGGGTCCAGCGGCGGTCGCTGTCGATCGTGAAGCCGTTGGCGGCGTGGCCGCGGACGGCGGTGGGCGGGACGAGCTCCTCCCACTTCGCGTCCAGCAGCTCCTCGGGGCTGGGGCTGCCCTCGACGGCGGTGGCCTGCACGCTGACCTTCTGCGGGTAGTTGCCGCGGAAGTGGGCGGTGTCGACGATCAGGCCGCGGATGATTCCGGGGGCGCCGAGGCGGACGATCGCCCAGTCGTGGTCCTCGGGGGCGGGGAAGACGTGCTCGGCGTCGGCGCCGCGGCGGCGGCGGGTCTCCCAGCCGTCCATGATCTTGCCCTTGTGGCCGAAGTGCTCCGGGTCGAAGACGGCCCGCTCGCGGACGAGGAGGTTCTCGCGCTCGGCGAAGAACTCGTCGTTGGCGGCGACGACGCCGGCGCCGAGGCGGCGATCGGCGAGGTCGACCAGCTCGGTGAAGGGGAAGTCGCCCGTGCGGTAGTCGGCGTACGGGTCGCCTCCGGCGTAGGGGGCGGCGTCGTTGGCGTGCGGGTCCTGGGTGTCCTCGATGGCGGTCATGTTCCGACTGTCCCGCGCCCCGGGCCCGGGGTCCATCGAATGTTTTCGACAGGTCTTTTCAGCTCTGCTGAACGGTCTCCCGCTGGACGGCGGCCTGCCGCAGAGCGGCGAGCACCCGGGCCACCGCCGGGCCGTCCTCGGCCCCGCGCCGCACCGCCGCGACGACATGGCGGCGCGGCTGGTCGGCGGAGAGGACCCGCATGACGACGCCGGTGCCGCTCCGGCGGTCGGCGGCGGCCATCCGGGGCACCAGCGCGATCCCGAGCCCGGCCTCGACCATGGCGAGGATCGCGGTCCAGCCGGAGGCGCTGTGGGCCTGCTCGGGCACGAAGCCGGCGGCCTCGCAGGCGGCGGTGGTGATCTCGGACCAGGGGCCGGAGCCGCCGAAGATCCAGGGTTCGGCGGCGAGGTCGGCGAGCCGCAGGCCGGGCGCGTCGGCCAGCGGATGGCCGGCGGGCAGGGCGACGTCGAGGGGGTCGGCGAGCAGCGGCACCCGGCTGAACTTGGGGTCGCGGGCGGTGGGCGCGTGGGCGGCGAGCGAGAGCGCGAGGTCCACCTCGCCGGCCGTGAGCAGCTCGTACGCCTCCCCCGCCTCGGCCTCCCGGATCCGGACGTCGAGCCCGGGACGGTCGGTGCGGAGCCGGCGCACGGCGGGGACGAGGAGCGCGGGGACGGAGGTGGAGAAGGCGGCGACGCGCACCTGGCCGGCCTCGCCGCGCAGATAGCCGTCCAGTTCGGCGTCGGCCCGCTCCAGCTGGGCGAAGACCGCCTCGGCGTGGCGCAGGACGAGGTGGGCGGCGTCGGTGAGGCGGACCCGCCGCCCCTGCGCCTCCAGGAGCGGCACGCCGAGCTGCCGGGCGAGGTTGGTGAGCTGCTGGGAGACGGCCGAGGGGGTCATCAGCAGGGTCTCCGCGGTGGCGGTGACAGTGCCCCGGTCGCGCAGGGTGCGCAGGATGTGCAGCTTCTTGATGTCCCACTCGGTCATGGGGCGCAACCTACCGGGCGCGGCTCATCGGGTGGAGCTGAGCGCGACGCCGCCCAGGATGAGCGCCATGCAGGCGCCGCCGGCCGGGCCGAGCCGCTCGCCGAGGAGGGCGTACGAGAGCAGGGCGACGCAGACCGGCTGGAGGTGGTAGACGACTCCGGCGCGGGCCGCGCCGATCAGGGAGACCGCCTTGTTCCAGGCGAAGAAGGCGACGGCGGAGGAGAGCACCCCGATGTAGAGCAGGGGCCCGACGGTGCCGGGGGTGACGGGGAAGCCGCCCTGGACGGCGAGGGAGACGGCGTGGGCGGGGGCGAGCATGAGGGCGCCGAGCAGGAAGGTGGCGAAGAGGAAGGGGAGCCCGTCGATCCCGGCCGGCCTGCGCTTGAGCAGGGCGCTGTACGAGGCGAAGGAGAGGGCGGCGGCGAACATCCAGAGGTCGCCGGGGCCGAGGTCGATGGCGAGGGAGCCCTTGCCGACGAGGAGGAGCACGCCGAGGACGGCGACAGCCATGCCCAGGAGGCGGCGGGCGCCGAGCCGTTCGCCGCCGAGCCGGGCGTAGACCGCCATGATCACCGGGGAGGCGGCCATGATCATGCCCATGTTGGTGGCGGAGGTGGTCAGGCCGGCCTGGTGGACCAGGGTGTTGTAGAGGGTGACGCCGAACAGCGCGGCGAGGACGGTGTGCCCGAGGTGGCGGCGGATCACCGCGCGCTGCCGCCAGAAGGGCCGGGCGGCGAACGGGGCGACCGCGAGGAGCGCGATGACCCAGCGCCAGAAGACGGCCTGGACGGGCGGGACGGAGTCGGCCAGGTCGCGGGTGGCGACGAAGCTGCCGGACCAGACGACGGTGGCGAGCAGGGCGAGCAGCAGACCGAGACCGGCACCCTTGGCGGGGGCCGGTCTCCGGGTGACGGTCTCGGTGGTGGCCGATGTGGCCGGGGTCGGATGGCGGGGTGTCGTGAGGGTCATGCGGCCTACCGTCGCACCGCCGAAACATCCAGGTCCATCGAAACTTCCTGACCGTTCTTTTCAGCAGAACTGAACGATGTGGCGGGCTCGGGCTGCGGCTCGGGCAGGGCCTCGGGCAGGGCCTTGGGCTTCGCGGGGGCCAGCTGGCCGGCGAGGGTGGCGCCGAAGGCGATCACCATGCCGAGGACCTGCACCGGGCCGAGGGCCTGCCCCAGCGCCGCCCAGCCGATGACGGCCGCGGTGATCGGGGAGAGCGGGCCGAGGAGGGTGGCGGAGGAGGCGCTCAGCCGCTCGATGCCGCGGAACCAGAGGAAGTACGAGATCGCGGTGTTGCCGAGGGCGAGGTAGGCGTAGCCGGCCAGGTTGGTGCCGGTGAGGGCCGGCGGGGCGCCCTCGACCAGGAAGGCGATCGGAAGGATGACCAGGCCGCCCGCGGTGAGCTGCCAGCCGGTGAGCGCGAGGGCGCCGACGCCCTCGGGGCGGCCCCAGCGCTTGGTGAAGACGACGCCGGCGGACATCGAGAGCGAGGAGAGCAGTCCGGCGCCGACGCCGATCAGGTCGAACGCGGCGCCCGCCTTGAGGACGACGAGGCTGACGCCGAAGGCGGCGGCGACGGCGGTGAGCAGGGTCCGCACGGTGGGCTTCTCGCCGAGGAAGAGGGCGGCGAGGCCGACGACGAACAGCGGGCCGACGGAGCCGACGACGGCGGCGACGCCGCCGGGCAGCCGGTAGGCGGCGAGGAAGAGCAGCGGGAAGAAGGCGCCGATGTTGAGCGCCCCGAGGACCGCCGACTTCCACCACCAGGCGCCCTGCGGGAGTCTGCGGGTCAGCGCGAGGAGCAGCAGGCCGGCCGGGAGGGCCCGCATGAGGCCGGTGAAGAGGGGCCGGTCGGGCGGCAGGAACTCGGTGGTGACGAAGTAGGTCGAGCCCCAGGAGATCGGGGCGAGGGCGGTGAGCGCGACGACGGCGGCCTTGCGGGACATGGCGGTACTCCCCCTGCAGCGGTGCGGCCCCGGCGGTCCGGAGCGCGACTGGCTTGGCGGTAATTAACTTAGCACTAAGCTACTTGCTTGCAAGTGGCTTTCTTGCCATCGAGTGGGAGAGAACGGAAGACTGAGGTCATGAACACGCAGCCGCCCGCGCACGACGCCGTCGACGCCATCACCGACCAGTGGGCCGCGGTCCGCCCCGACCTGGAGACCCTCCCGATGGCGGTCTTCGGCCGGATCCACCGGCTCTCCGCCGCCGTCCGGAGCCAGGTGGACCAGGCGTACAAGCCCTACGGCATGGCGCTCGGGGAGTTCGACGTGCTGGCGACGCTGCGCCGGTCCGGGGAGCCGTACACGCTCTCGCCGCGCGAGCTGACCGCCACGCTGATGATCACCACCGGCGGGATGACCGGTCGGCTGGACAAGCTGGAGAAGGCCGGGCTGCTCACCCGCAGCCCCGACCCGAACGACCGGCGCGGACTGCGCGTCACGCTCACCGAGCGCGGCCGGGAGCTGGTCGACCAGGCCGTCGGCGCGGGCCTGGAGCGGCAGCGGGAGGCGGTGGAGGCGGCGCTGACCCGGGAGGAGGCGGAGCAGCTGGCCGGGCTGCTGCGGAAGCTGCTCGCCACGACCGCCTGACCGGGCCGGGCCACGACCGTCTGAACGGGCCGGGGCCGCGCGGCGGACGGGCCGGCCGCACGGGCCCGGGGCATGCGCGAGGGCGCCGCGCGGCCGGTGGCCGTGCGGCGCCCTCGGGAACGGGCGGAGGAGGCGGTGACGCCTGCCGCGGTTACGCCTTCTTGCGGGACTTGTCGAGGGCCATCACCAGACCGGCGATGACCAGGAACAGCGCCAGCGGGAGCGCCACGAACAGGCCGAGGGTCTCGACGACCTCCAGCTTGGGGGCCGGGTCGTCACCGTCGTCGCGGGTCAGCGCGAGCGCGGGGGACGACATGAGCAGCATCATCAGCGTCGTACCGGCCGCGACGGCGCCGGCGCGCAGGGCGTTCTTCTTGTCCACGGTGCAAAAGTAGCGAACACCTAAACGGCCCGCGCGCCCGGGGGTGCCGTACGGGCTCCGACCCCCTCCGCGACGGTCCGCAGCAGCGCGTGCGCGCGGGACGAGGCGGCGATCCGCTCCAGGGAGAGCGGCTGTCCGTCGGGACCCGCCACCGGCAGCCGCCAGTTCGGGTACTCGTCCCAGGTGCCCGGCAGGTTCTGCGGCCGGCGGTCCCCCACCAGGTCCGGCAGCCACACGCCGACCATCCGGGCCGGGGTGCGGGCCAGGAAGCGGTGGACGGCCAGGATCTCGGCCTCCTCGTCGCCCGGGCCCTCCGGGAGCAGCCCGAGCCGCTGGAGGAGGGCGCGCCACTCGGCGGTCTCCGCCGCGTCGGCGGCCCGCTCGCGCGCCAGGTCGCCGGTGAGCAGCCCGAGCCGGTGGCGCAGCAGCACGTGGTCGCCGGAGAGGCGGGCGGCGGTGGACGGCAGGTCGTGGGTGGTGGCGGTGGCCACGCAGCCGGCCCGCCACGCCTCCGGCGGCAGCGGGGCGCCGCCGCCGTCCCAGTCCCGCTCGAACCAGAGCACGGAGGTGCCGGACACCCCGCGCGCGGCGAGCGCCTCGCGGACGCCCGGCTCGACCGTGCCCAGGTCCTCGCCGACGACGTGGGCGCCGGCCCGGTGCGCCTCCAGGACGAGGACGGCGAGCATCGCCGCGGCGTCGTACCGGACGTAGGTGCCCTCGGTGGGCTCCCGGCCCTCCGGCACCCACCAGAGCCGGAAGAGGCCCATCACGTGGTCGATGCGGAGCGCGCCCGCGTGCCGCAGGAGTTCGCGCAGCAGGCCGCGGTACGGGGCGTACCCGGCGGCGGCGAGGGCGTCGGGGCGCCACGGCGGCAGGCCCCAGTCCTGGCCGCGGGAGTTGAAGGCGTCGGGCGGGGCGCCGACGGACATCCCGGCGGCGAAGTCGCCCTGCCGGGCCCAGACGTCGGAGCCCTCCGGGTGCACCCCGACGGCCAGGTCGTGGACGATCCCGACCGCCATGCCGGCCTCCCGGGCGGCGTCGGCGGCCTCGCCGAGCTGCCGGTCCGTCAGCCAGGCGAGCCGGCAGTGGAAGTCGACCCGCGCGGCCCCGCCGGGGGGGGGGCGGGGGGGCGGCGCGGGCGGGCGCCGGGGGGGGGGCCCCCCCAGGCCCGGGGCGCCCC
>NZ_JBHYKM010000106.1:26082-27955 GCF_042741435.1 Streptomyces sp. NPDC058955
GGCGGGGGGGCGCACAGGTAGTCGCGCGCGCCCGCCCGGGCGGGGGGGCGCGCGCCGCCCCGGGCGCCGTCCGGGGTGCGCAGCCCCTCGGGCCAGGAGCGCCAGTGGGGGCCGTGGCGCTCGGCGAGGGCCTGGTAGGTGGCGTGGTCCTCCAGGGCGCGGCCGCGCTCGGCGAGGAAGTCGTGGAAGTCGGCGCGGCGGCCGGGGCCGAGCTCGACGGCGGCGACGCGTTCCAGGGCGCGGAGCTTGAGCGCCCAGACGGCGTCCCGGTCGATCGCGGTGCCCTTGCCGAGGACGCTCTCGCGCAGTTCGGCGGCGGCGGCGAGGATCCGGTCCAGTTCCTCGCGGGGGCCGGGGGCCAGGTGGGCGTACTCGGGGATCCGCTCGATCCGCAGGTGGACGGGGTCGGGGAAGCGGCGCGAGGAGGGGCGGTACGGGGACGGGTCCGAGGGCGCGCCGGGCACGCCCGCGTGCAGCGGGTTGACCTGGACGAATCCGGCGCCGTGCGCGCGGCCCGCCCAGGAGACGAGCTCGCGCAGGTCGCCGAGGTCGCCCATGCCCCAGGAGTGCTCGGAGAGCAGCGAGTAGAGCTGGACGAGCAGGCCGTACGCGCGCGTGGCGGGGGCCGGGACCCGCGCGGGGGCGACGATCAGGGTGGCGCGGCCGGTGCGGCCGTCGGGCGCCTCGGCGTCCACGGTGTGCACGCCGAGCGGGAGCCGCTCCCAGGCGCCGCCGTCCTCGCCGGTGTGGACGGCGCCGGTCTCGGTGGTGATCCGCAGCCGGGTCCCGGCGGGCAGCCCGGCGGGCGGGCCGGACGGTTCCTCGCCGGCGTGCCGGACGAGGGTGGGCGGGAGCAGCCGCTCCCGGTCGGCCCGCTCCGCCGCGCCGAGGGAGGCGGCGACCGCCTCCGGGGTGGTGGCGTCGACCCCGAGGGCGCCGAGCACCGCGACCACGGTGGCCTCGGGCACGGCCCTGGTGACGCCCTCGGACGGGCTGAACTCGGTGGCGACGCCGTGTCGGGCGGCGAGGCGGGCCAGGGTCACTTCACGCTCCGGGGGACTCCGTGCCGCACCGTGTTCCGGGGGCGGCGGGCTCGCTGGTGAGGGGGGCCGCGCCGGTCAGGGGCGGCTCGCTGGTGAGGGGCGCGGCGCCGGCCTGCGGCGGCTCGCTGGTCAGCGGCGCGGCGGCCGCCCACGAGGGCTCGCTGGTGAGCGGCGCGGGCCCGGTGGGCGGGGCGTCGCCGGAGGCGGCCTGGCGCGGGATCCGTATCCGTCCGGACAGGGGGCGGGCGGTCGTGGTCACGGGGTTCTCCCGGTTCGTCTCGACGGGTGGTGGCCGGACGGCTGGTGGCCGGCGGCCGTGGGTGCGACGAGTGGGAGACCTACCCATCGCGCCTCCCTTTGCCCCTTTTACCGGGGGAACGTGGCGAAAGGGCGACAGCTCGCCGGAGGTTCACCGGGCAAAGCCGACACTTCGCCCCGTCGCATTGACACCTCCGTGCGACGGGTGGTGGGGTCGTAACCCGCTCGTGACCAACCGGCCGGGCAGGACCCGCCCCTGACGATCCGGCGGGTCCCGGGCCCGGTGAAGGGAGACCCCCGTGACCCCCGTGCGTCCGGGCCGTGGACCGCGTACGGCGACCGCGGTCGCCGCCGCCGTCATCGGCGGGCTCCTCGGCGGCGCCGTGCCCGGCTCGGCGGGCGCCGTCCCGCCGGCCGCCGCGGCGCCCGACCTGGCCTCCCTGCCGGCCGCTCCGGCGGCTCCCGCGGCGGGTCCCGCCACCCCGGGTGCCCCCGCGTGCCGGGCCCGGGTCGCGCGCGCGGGGGCGCGGGAGCCGTGCGGGTGGCGGCGGCCGGAGTGGCTGACGGCGGCG
>NZ_JBHYKM010000107.1:0-16995 GCF_042741435.1 Streptomyces sp. NPDC058955
CGCCGCCCCCGCGTCGTCGCGCGCCGGGGGCGGCGGGGTGGCCCCCCCGGGGCCCCACCCCCCCCCCCGCCTGGAGCGCCGCATCGCCCTCCTGGTCGACGCCGCCGGAGCCGTACGCGCCGAGGAACTCGCCGCCGACCGGCTCAAGAAGGCCGACGCCCAGCTCGCCGACGCCGCCTACCGCGCCGGCTTCGACACCCCCGCCGAAGCCGCCGCGGCCCTCCTCGACGAGCACGGCCGCCGCTCCCGCCAGCAGCGGCTCGACGTCTGGCAGGCCGAGGCCGCGGCCGTCGCCGACCGGCTCGCCGAACCCGGCATCGAGGAGGCCGCCGCCCTCCCGCCGGCCGACCCGGCCGCCGCCGAGGCCGTCCACGCCGCCGCGGAACGGTCCCTGCGCGCCGCCGGCGCCGGGCTCGCCGCCGCCCGCGAGCGCGTCACGGTACTCGCCGGCCTCGCCCGTCAGGCCGTGGCCGAGGTACGGGGCCTGGGCCCGCTGCGTACCGAACACGACCGGGTGGCGCGACTCGCCGGCCTCACCGCCGGCACCTCCGCCGAGAACGAACGCCGCATGCGCCTGGAGTCGTACGTCCTCGCCGCCCGGCTCGAACAGGTCGCCGCGGCCGCCTCCGCGCGCCTCCAGCGGATGTCCTCCGGCCGCTACACCCTCGTCCACTCCGACGCGCGCGCCGGTGCCCGCCGCAGCGGCCTCGGACTACACGTCGTCGACTCCTGGACCGGAAACGCGCGCGACACCGCCACCCTCTCCGGCGGCGAGACGTTCTTCGCCTCGCTCGCGCTCGCCCTCGGCCTCGCCGACGTCGTCACCGACGAGGCCGGCGGCGTCCGCCTCGACACCCTCTTCATCGACGAGGGCTTCGGCAGCCTCGACGACCAGACCCTCGACGAGGTCCTCGACGTCCTCGACTCGCTGCGCGAACGCGACCGCAGCGTCGGCATCGTCAGCCACGTCGCCGACCTCCGGCGCCGCATCCCGGCCCAACTGGAGGTCACCAAGTCCCGCCACGGCTCGGCCGTACGCCTCCGGGCCGGCGGCGACGGGCTCAGCGGCTGACGGGGCGGCGGGGGAGCGGTGAAGAATAGACGACGCTGGTCGTCACCGACCCGAGCGTGCCGATCTTCCCGGAGATCTCCTCCAGGTGCCGCATGGAGCGGGCGGCGACCTTGATCACGAAGCAGTCGTCGCCGGTGACGTGGTGCGCCTCCAGCACCTCGGGGGTGACGGCGACCAGGTCGTGGAACGGCTTGTAGTTGCCGGTCGGGTAGCGGAGCCGTACGAAGGCGAGGATCGGCAGCCCGAGCCGCTCGTGGTCCACCACGGCGGTGTACCCGGTGATCACCCCCGCCTCCTCCAGACGGCGCACCCGCTCCGTCACGGCCGACGGCGACATGGACACGGCGCGGGCGAGCTCGGCGTAGCTGGCCCGGCCCTGGGCCTGGAGGGCGTCGAGGATCCGCCAGTCGGTGGCGTCCGGGGCGTAGTCGTGCACGGGACCGTTCATGGGACCAGAGCAAACAGGGGTTTCCCCGGCGGATCAAGCCGTCCGCCGGGGAAACCTCCCGCGAGCTGCGATCAGAGCCGGGAGATCTCGTCCACGAGGTCGTCCAGGCCCAGCGGCCCCTGGCTCAGCGCGGCCATGTGCCACGCCTTCGCGTCGAAGGCGTCGCCGTGCGCCTCGCGGGCGCGCTCACGGCCGAGCAGCCACGCGCGCTCGCCCAGCTTGTAGCCGATGGCCTGGCCCGGCATCGACAGATAGCGGGTCAGCTCGCTCTCCACGAACGCCGGCGGCCGGCTGCTGTGGCGCTGGAAGAACTCCTGCGCCAGCTCCGGCGTCCACCGCTCGCCCGGGTGGAACGGCGAGTCCGCCGGGATCTCCAGCTCCAGGTGCATGCCGATGTCCACGATCACCCGGCAGGCCCGCATCATCTGCGCGTCCAGGTAACCGAGCCGGCGCTCGGCGTCCGGCAGGAAGCCGAGCTCGTCCATCAGCCGCTCCGCGTACAGCGCCCAGCCCTCCGCGTTCGCGCTCACCATGCCGATGGTGGCCTGGTAGCGGGAGAGGCTGTCGGCGACGTGCACCCACTGCGCGATCTGGAGGTGATGGCCGGGCACGCCCTCGTGGTACCAGGTCGACACCAGGTCGTACACGGGGAACCGGGTCTGCCCGTCCACCGGCAGCCAGGTGCGGCCCGGACGCGAGAAGTCCTCGGAGGGTCCGGTGTAGTACGGGGCCGCGGCGCCGCCCGCCGGGGCGATCCGGGACTCCACCTTCCGCACCCGCTCGGCGAGCTCGAAGTGGGTGCCGTCGAGCGCGTCGATCGCCTCGTCCATGAGCGCCTGGAGCCACTCGCGGACCTCCTCGACGCCCTCGATGTGGGTGCCGTGCTCGTCAAGGTGCGCGAGCGCCGCCCAAGGGTCGGAGCCGGGCAGGATCCGGTCGGCCTCGGCGTGCATCTCGCCGCGCAGGCGGTGGTACTCGGACCAGCCGTAGGCGTACGCCTGGTCGAGGTCCAGGTCGGTGCCGTTGAAGTACCGGCTCCAGCGCCGGTAGCGCTCGCGGCCCACGGTGTCGGGGGCGTCGGCGACGGCGGGGGCGTACACGTCGCGCATCCAGTCGCGCAGCGCGGCGACGGCACCGTTCGCCTCGGTGGCGGCCGCGGCGAGCTCGGTACGCAGCTCCTCGGGGAGCGTGTCGGGGCGGGCCGCGGCGTACTGCTCGAACCAGCCCGGCTCGCCGTCGCCGCCCGCCCAGTCGGTGAGCTGGCCGACGAAGGTGGCGGTGGCGCGCGGCCCGCCGAACAGCTTGCGCTCCAGCCCGAGCGCGAGCGAGGCCCGGTACCCCTCGAGCGCGGCCGGTACGGCCCGCAGCCGCTGCGCGACGGCCTTCCAGTCGTCCTCGGTCTCGGTGGGCGTCACCGTGAAGACGATCCGGACGCTGTGCACCGGCGAACGCATGTTGCTGACCGCGCACAGCCCCTCGTCGGCGTCGTGCACGGCCAGTTCGGCGGTGAGCCGCTCCCGGAGCAGGCGGGCACAGCGCCGCTCGGCGTCGCTGTCCGCGCCCGGGTTCCGCTCGGCCTCGTCGAGCAGGGCGAGGGTCCGGCGGGCGAGCGCGGCCACGGCCTCCTGGCCTTCGGGGGAGAAGTCGGGAAGCCGGCCGGCGCTCTCCCGGACACCCAGATGGGTGCCGGTGATCGGGTCGAGGGCGATGAGGTCGTCGACATAGGCGTCGGCGACCTGACGGGGCAGATTGCTGCGGGAACTCTCTGGCATGTGTCTCATCCTGGTGCCTCCGCCGGTCTCCCGTCACCCTCCACCGGCTTCACGCGGCTGACATGGACGCTCCCGCGCCGGGCGGCATCAGGGGTCCGCAGTCCCACTGCTGGAAGATCAGCCGGGTCTCGACCCGTGCCACCTCGCGCCGCGAGGTGAACTCGTCGAGGACGAGTCGCTGCAGGTCGGAGGGGTCGGCGACGGCCACGTGCACCAGGTAGTCGTCGGGGCCGGTGAGGTGGAACAGCGCCCGGGACTCGGGCAGTGCCCGGATCCGGTCGACGAACGGACCGATCAGTTCCCGTCGGTGAGGCCGTACCTGCACCAGCAGAAGCGCCTCAAGACCGCGTCCGAGTTTGGCCGGATCCAGTCGCAGCTGGTGCCCGAGCACGACACCGGTGCGCCGTAGCCGGGCCACTCGGTCCAGGCAGGTGGAGGGGGCTACGCCGACTTCGGCGGCGAGCTCGCGGTAGGTGGTCCGGGCGTCGTTCTGCAGGAGGCGGAGAATGTGCAGATCGACCGCGTCCAGTACGACAGATTCGGCCATCGGCCGAACGTAGCACGGATGTTGGCCGCTACTTCCGGGTATCCGTTCACAGTGCCGCCATGGACGCCATGGATCACGCCCCTTCGGCCACCCCGAGGGCGCTCGCCACCGAAGCCGTGCACGCCGGCCGCGAAGACCTCGCCGCTCTCGGAGTGCACGCCCCGCCGCTCGACCTGTCCACCACCTACCCGTCGTACGACGCCCGGGCGGAGGCCGCCCGCATCGACGAGTTCGCCGCCACCGGCGCCCGCCTCGAAGGCCCGCCCGTCTACGCCCGCCTGGACAACCCGACCGTGGCCCGCTTCGAGGAGGCGCTGGCCCGGCTGGAGGGCGCCGAGGCCGCCGTGGCCTTCGCGAGCGGCATGGCCGCCCTGACCGCGGTCCTGCTGGCCCGCGCGAGCCAGGGTCTGCGGCACGTCGTCGCGGTCCGCCCGCTGTACGGCTGCAGCGACCACCTCCTGGACGCCGGCCTGCTCGGCACGGAGGTCACCTGGACCGACCCGGCGGGCGTCGCCGACGCCATCCGTCCCGACACAGGCCTCGTGATGGTGGAGTCCCCGGCCAACCCGACCCTGGCCGAGGTCGACATTCGCGCCGTCGCCCACTCCTGCGGCTCGGTCCCGCTCCTCGTCGACAACACCTTCGCCACTCCGGTCCTCCAGCGCCCGGTCGGCCTCGGCGCCCGCATCGTCCTGCACAGCGCCACCAAGTACCTGGGTGGCCACGGCGACGTCATGGGCGGCGTCGTCGCCTGCGACGAGGAGTTCGCCCGCGAACTCCGTCGCGTCCGCTTCGCCACGGGCGGTGTGCTCCACCCGCTCGCCGGCTATCTGCTGCTCCGGGGTCTGTCCACCCTCCCGGTGCGCGTCCGCGCCGCCTCGGCGACGGCCGCGGAGCTGGTACGGCGCCTGGCCACCGACCCGCGGATCGCCCGTGTGCACTACCCGGCGATCGGCGGCGCGATGGTCGCCTTCGAGGTCTACGGCGACCCGCACGAGGTGATCGCCGGGGTCAGGCTGATCACCCCGGCGGTCAGCCTCGGCAGCGTCGACACCCTGATCCAGCACCCGGCCTCCATCAGCCACCGCATCGTGCACGAGGGCGACCGCCGTGCCGCGGGCGTCAGCGATCGGCTGCTGCGGATGTCGGTGGGCCTGGAGGACGTCGAGGACCTGTGGCGCGACCTCACCCAGGCGCTCAGCGCTCGCTCTGGCGAGCCTGTCGCTGCGTCCGCTCACTCCGTCGCGGTGCCGAGTCCAGCCGAGCGGTGATCACCAGCGTTCCTTCCTCGATCTGGTAGTCGAGGGGCAGGTTCAGCGCCCGCATGGCTGCCACCATGCCGGTGTTGGACGCCTGAGTCACGGCGTAGACGCTGTCGCATCCGGCCTCCTCGGCCATCGCCACGAGCCGGCCGAGGAGTTCGGAGCCGATCCCGCGCCGCTGCCAGTCGTCCTCGACCAGGAGCGCCACCTCGGTCTCGTCACCGTCCCACAGCAGGTGCCCGAGGGCGACGAGGCGCCCGGACGCGGTCTGCACGGCGAGGGTGCGCCCGAACCGGGGGCTCAACAGATGGTCGAGGTAGCGGTCCGCGTCGCCGACCGGACCGTGGTAGCGCAGGCTCAGAGTGCGTGCCGAGCACCGGTCGTGCATGGCACGGGCGGCCGACAGGTCGCGCTGGTCCGCGCGGCGGACGGTGATCTCGTTCCCCTCGGGCAGGGTGAGCACGTCCTGGCTGCGGGGGACGCGGGGGCCGAGTCGCGCGTCGAGTTCGACGAGGGCGCGGGCTCGGGCGAACTCCGTCGGGGTGAAGGGGAGGTAGGGTCGCTCGATCAGCAGCGTGCCCCCACTCGGGTCGCGCAGCTTCATGACGGTCTCTTCGAGTACGCCCTCGACAGGTGCCTGCTCGCCGGTCGGGCGGCCGGTCAGCGAGACGGCCGGCACGGAGTGGAGGGTGCACCGACCGAGGAGATGCCGGAGGGCGAGGGGCAGTTCGGCGGCATCGAGTGCGGTGCGCGTGGCGAGGCCCAGGACTCGGGTGGGCGTGTCCACCAGGTCATGGGTGTCCGCCCGTTCCGTCCAGGTGTCACGGCCGCCGGCGGTGCCGATCTCGCGGGCGACATCGGCGGACGAGAGGCTTGCCGGAGCACGGAGCAGGAACTCGTCCACCGTGCCTTCGGTCAGCGGGTGGGTCTGCAGGGTGAGGATGTCCACGCCGAGCCGGGCGAGCACCACGCACAGGGCGGCCAGGCTGCCCGGGGCGTCGTCGACCGTGGTCCTCATCCGCCACAGCACGGTCTCGACGGCTGCCGGGGCCGGGTCTTCCTGATCCGCGTGGCGGTCGGTGTGCCCCTCGGGGGCGACGGAGGCTGTGGGTGTGGTCGTTCGGGTGGTGGGTGGAGCATGACTGTGCCTTCGTGCCCACCACGTGTGGAAGCCGGCGGTGGCGACCAGCGCGATGGCCGAGAACACCAGGAGGTAGGGGCCGTCGGGTCCCTTGACGATGGTCTTGGCGATCGTGTCGGCCACCACCACGGCGGTGAACAGGGCCGCGAGCTCGATCAGGTCGTGCCGCCAGTGGTGCGGACGGCGGGTGCTCTTCGAGGACGTCACATCGGTCATGACTTCACTGTGACCGAGAGGTGTTGCGTGATCACGAACGCTTTGTGACTGGCGGGTTAAGTGGCGATCTGGAGGATTTCTGACTGATTCAGGACGATTCTGTCGGGCCCTGACCGGTCTTTTGGCGGAGTGCGTTCAGGAGGCGCTTGGACTGCGTCACCAACTGTGACGTGCCGCGTGCCGAAGCGTGCCGTTCGAGCCCTGCCAGTTCCCCGGTCGCCCCGCACCGCTCCACGCAGTCCGCCGCGATGGCCAGCAGTTCGCCCAAGCCCCGCATGGGCTTCTCGGCCGCGAGGAGTGTCGGGAGCGCCTCCGAGAGAATCGTCCACACGGTGCCGTACGCGCCGGTGGCGGCCGCGGTCCGGGCCGCGTCCGCGAGGCGGTTGGGCTTCATCGAGCGTTCGGCGAGGAGCCAGGCCAGATCCCTGCCCACCTGGCGGGCGTCGAGGTCTCCGCGTGCCGCCAGGACGAGCAGGGCGTCGACGGCCCGCAGCCGGTCGTCCGCGTCCCGGCAACCGAGGCCGAACGCCAGCACCAGCGCGACGGCCCGGCCCACCTGTCCTTCACCCTCCGCGAGCAGGGTCAGCGGGCCCGTCACGTCGCGTGCCGAATCGCCGTCGACCGCGCTCGCCATGGAGGAGAGCAGGAAGGCCGCGAGCAGCTCACGATCAGCGGGCAGCAGCGTGGCCCATTGCTCGGGGACCTGCTCCCAGTGGTAGCAGCCTCGAGCGTCCGGCAGCAGGCCACCGGCGAGCCAGTGGAAGGTCTTCGGGAACTCCTCCTTGAACTCCGCGCGCTTCGCCATCTCGACCAGGATCCGGTTCACCAGCCACCAGCGGTCCGAGTCCTTGTCCGTTCGGGGACGGAAGCGCACGGTCGCCGCCAGCGGGTTCTCCGCCCGCAGCCACGCCGCCAACCGTGCCCCCGCCTCGCTGCCCAGCGCCGCCGCCTGCTCGGCAGCCTGCCCGGCGGACGGGTCCTGCCGGCGCACCCTCAGCAGTGCGTGGCCCAGATCCACCGGCGCCGGTTCGAGGCCGGCGTCGGCGTACTCGCGGAGCCGTCCCACCAGGGCCAGGGGATCGATGCCCCCGGTGTGCCGGGTCGGTGTGGACAGGAGCAGCGGCAGTTTTCCGCCGCCGATCAGGTGAGCCACCTCCCAGATCCGTGCCTCCTGCGTCGCCCCCATCGCTGCGTGCACACAAGCCTTGGGCGGAAGGGGCTGATTGCGGCCCGCTTCGACCCGTTCCGGCTTCACCTTCCCCACGAGTGAGGCGAGGACGGCCTCCACGCCGCGCGGACCGTTCTGGAAGTAGTCATATCCAACGTGGTGCGTGAAGGCGCTCGTGTCGCACCAGTACGCGTCGGCGAACGCCTCCCGCACATGGGCGGCAACTCCCTCCCGGTTCTCGTGCGCGTGGCGCACCAGACCGTCGAGAGCCCTCTCGAACTCCATCGCGCTGCCCGACCGCCGCCGCTGGACCAACAAGTCCTCCATCAGTTCCTCCAGGGACCCCTCCGGTCCCGGCAGGAATTCTGGCTCCGGCACGGGAGGCAGGATCTCCTCGTACGGCAGGCTGTCGGGAGTCCCTGCAAGGCTGCCGAAGACCGCCTCGGCGGCGGTCCGGTGCGCGGGACCGAGAAGGGAAGCCGCCTCGGCGAGTACCCGGCCCGTCTCCTCGTCGACGGCTTTCAGATGACGGGCCACGATCTGCAGCGCGCGCTCCTGAATCTCCGAATCGCCGTGGCCGAAGGCGTCAGCGACGACGGGGAGCACCTCGGCGGCGAGGGCCGGATTCTTGGCGAGAGCCCTGTTGACCAGCGACAACTGGGCTCGAAGCAGCTTCTTCTCCGTGCGGAACAGCACCCCAGCCGTCATCTCCGCGAAGGCCCCGCCGGGCAGCGCTCCCTCAAGCGCCAGTCCGGACAGTGCCTTCTGCGCGTATCCGGCCACCGGAGAGACCGCGTCGGCGGTCATGCCGATCCAGTCGGCGATCCGGTCCCGCCGTTCCTCCGCGTTCGGTGGCACCAACTGCAACAGCGCCAAGGGGAACCGAAGGTTGCGCTGGCGGCCGCCGCGCAGCAGTCGCGATACGCACAGGTCGACCACCTCCGCGCGGTCGAGCACTCCTTCGCTCACCAGCGTCGCCAGCGCTGTGGGCCAGTGCGTCGCGGAGCCGCTCTCCCCCGACGAGGCCATCTGGTCCGGCGTCTCCTGCATCGCGAGCGCGTGGCTCACGAGCACAGGCGTCTGCGGATCCGCCCTCAGGCTCTCCAGAAGCCCACTGTCCGTGATCTTCCGCGTCCAGCCGAGTACGTAACCGTCCGTCGCCGGCACCGTGGCTCCTGAGCTCTCGACCAGCCCACGGATCAACCCGTAGCTCTCCTCCGCGACCGTCGGCTTGGCCGCCAGGCGGTGAGCGACGTCGGCACGCCACACGGGCGTCCGGTCCAGGAGCACCCGCAGAGCCAGGACACCGTCCTCGGTACGCCAGCTGAGCAGATCGCGCCCGCCCAGCCAGCTCGCGGCCGCCGCGGCCCCCGTGTGGCAGCCGGCCCCCGCGACGTACAACGCCCGCCGGACGCGTGCTGTCTCCTTCCACCGGTTCCAGTCCCAGGAGCGCACCTCGGAGCGCAGCGCCTTGAGCTGCCGGAGCGCCTCCGCACGTGCGTCGGCGTCCAACGGTTCCAGAAGTGCCGGAACCTCGCCCGCGCGACCGGCGCGCACTGCCCTCATCAGCGCGTCGACGCCACTGGCGTCGCTCGTCCCGGTGAGTACCTCTGTCGTCATCTCCACCCCCATGGGTTGCTCGTTTCCTGCATCGCCGCACCCCATCTGCGGCGCGTCACCCGCCGTCATGCCGCCGACGCCCCTCCCGCGCCGCGACGCACCATGCGTACCGCCAAGGCGTGCTTGCACGGCCCACGGCGCCCGCGGTAGTCCGTCCACCACGGGCAGGTGCAGCTCAGCACCCCGTCGGCTTCCCTGACGCGGTAGCGCCGCTCGCCCGAGACCACCGTCGCCATCTCCCCTTCGAGAGTCACCGCGTCCTCCGCCACCAGCCGTCGCGCGGAGACGAGCCGTGGGTTGTGCCGTTCGGCCCGGTCCGCGTCGTAGGGGAGCTCCCGGTGGAAGTACGCGGCATCCGCGACGTCGTAACCCACCCGCCCGGCCGTGCCCAGCCGGGTCAGGGCCGCGCGGACCCGATCCGCGGTGAGACCGGACTGTTCCGCGAGATCGGCCGGATCGATCCTCGGCTCCCAGGCGAGGAGGACGGCGATCAGTTCCGCGTCCGCCGCAGCGTCGTCCGTGGCGAGGGCTTCGAGCACTCCACCCTCCCCGGAGAAGCCGCGGGCGGGATCGGGGGAGAGGGTGAGAGTCAGTCGCATGCCCGGCAAGGTCACTTCCCAGGCACTGGGCGCGGCCATGCCGTCAGGCACCGGCCCGTAGACACGAAGTGCCGTGGCAAAGCGCAGCACCCGCTCCAGGGCGATCAGCCGGTCCGGGCCCGGCAGGCATACGGCGCCAGGGCCAGGTCGTGTCGTCGGACGCAGAGTCCGGCCGGCCTGGACCACCCACAGCGGCGCCCGCCCCCGGCTCTGCGTACGGGGCAACCTGCGAAGGAACCGAACTGCCTCCGCACCGGTGAGCTCGGCCCGCAGGTCGAACCGGGCCGAAGCCACCTGTGCCTCCGCGAAGCCCCTCAGCCAGCGGTCGGGCAGGGGAACCTTCTTCTCCACCACCGATCCGCCGAGCGTCGTGACCGCCATCTCGTCGGGTCCCACCCGCAGATGCATCGGATCATCACCGGTCATCCGCGAAAGTGCCTCGCGCAGCGGGTCGTTCACATCCACGTTGGTGGTGCCGTGACCTGTCTCCGTCCCGCCGAGACCCTCGTCGAGCACGTCGAGCCGTGCGTACACCCCGCCGCATCCGGAGAAGGACTCGAACCTCAGACGGTCCCCGTTCCCTGTCACGACAGGATCCAGCGAGCCCGGTCTCATCCGCTGGTAGTAGCGGGCCGCAGCCACGTCCGCGACCGCCAGCAGACCACGCGCGGCGATCTGAGGAGCAGTCAGGAATCCGGCGAAGAACCGGGGATGGGCCTCGGCGCCACGAGGTGTCGTACCTCCGGCCGTCTCCAGACCGAGGAGCCGACCGGAAGCCGTGGACTCAAGGGAAGATGGGCGTGCGTAGGCGAGCGCCTGTACGGATCGCGTCATGGAATCGACCGTAGGGCCCGCCACTGACATCCCGCTCGCATCCACAGGCCGGCCTGTGGATAACTCCGTTCAACCGGAAACGGAGCTACTGTCCCACCAAGCCCGGCCGCAGCACCTTGGTGAACAGCACGGTGTCGTCATCCCCTCGCAGACGCACCGTCAGCTCGCCGCTGCCTCCATCGATGTCCACCTCACCGAAATACTGCGGGCTCTCCATCGGTGACACGTTCGCCCGCTCCGGCGCTCGCACGAACACGCGCTCCGGGCCGAACGTCGAGTCCAGCTTGTTCGCCGGGAAACCACCCGCGGCCAGCGGACCCGACACGAACTCCCAGAAAGGAGCGAAATCCTGGAAGGCGGCCCGCTCCGGTGCGTAGTGCTGCGCCGAGGTGTAATGCACGTCCGCCGTCAACCACACCGTGCCGGTGATCCGACGGTGCTTGATGAACCGCAGCAGCTCGGCGATCTGCAGCTCTCGTCCGAGCGGAGCGCCCGGGTCGCCCTGCGCGATCGCTTCGAAGGCGGTGGAGCCGTCCGGCACGACCAGTCCGATCGGCATGTCCGCGGCCAGCACCTTCCATACCGCCCGTGAACGGGTCAGCTCGTGCTTCAGCCAGGCCAGCTGCTCGGCACCCAGGATGCCGGTGGTGTCGTCCGCCTGCCGGCCGGGCGAGTTGGCATTGCGGTAGGAGCGCATGTCCAGCACGAAGACATCAAGGAGCGGCCCGTATCGCACCACCCGGTGCATCCGGCCCCCGGCGCCGGAACCGGGCTGCATCGTCGAGACCGGGAAGTACTCGGAGAAGGCCTGCGACGCACGGGAGGCCAGCACGTCCACGTCCTTCTCCGCGTACCGTGCGTCGTCGAGGATCTGCCCCGGGTACCAGTTGTTGCGCACCTCGTGGTCGTCCCACTGGGCCACCGTCGGCACCTGAGCGTTGAACGCCCGGACGTTCTGGTCGAGCAGGTTGTAGCGGAAGTTGCCCCGGTACTCGTCGAGA
Source organism: Streptomyces sp. NPDC058955 (assembly GCF_042741435.1). NCBI lineage: Bacteria > Bacillati > Actinomycetota > Actinomycetes > Kitasatosporales > Streptomycetaceae > Streptomyces > Streptomyces sp. NPDC058955. The sequence continues at coordinate 11,681 of NZ_JBHYKM010000107.1, forward strand.
GTCTCGGCGACCTTCGCCTTCTCCGGCGTCACCAGGTTGCGCCAGATCCGTCCGTCGGGAAGCGTCACGGACGGCTGCAGCGGCCCGTCGGCATAGACGGTGTCACCGCTGCACAGGAAGAAGTCCGGGTCGAGGCGGCGCATGGCCTCGAAGGCGCGGAACCCGCCGATGTCCGGGTTGATGCCCCAGCCCTGCCCGGCGATGTCCCCGGACCAGAGGAAGCGCACGCCGTCGCGACGCCGCTCCGGAGCCGTACGAAACGTGCCGAGGACCGGCTCGCTCGTACGGCGCGGATCGTCGACGTCGGCGAGGACGACCCGGTAGTGGACCTGCTCGCCGGGCGGCAGGCCCCGCAGGAACGTCGTGCCCGTGAAGTCGGTGCCCGCGCCCAGCAGCGGGCCATGATGACGGCGAACCCGTCGGAACGATTCCGTCGCGGACGTCTCGACGATCATCCGGGCGGGCCGGTCCGACCGGACCCACACCAGCCCCGAACGGGCCGTGACGTCACCGGTCTGCACACCCCACCGCGCCGCAGGGCGTCCCGAGAGGGCGAAGGCCGGCGCCGCGAGACCGGCGCCGCCCAGAGCGATCCCGGCGGTGGCGGCGAGCGAGCCGCGCAGCACGCTGCGGCGGGCGGGAGCGGAAGGAAGCGTGGCCGGGGTGGCGGCGTGGGAGCCGGGCGGGTTCTTGGACATGTGGCCTCCGAGAGCGGATCAGGGCCGACACGACGTCATGGCGACGACGTCAAAGTCGGCGTCCGGCACGAGGGTTCGCACCGGACCCCTGACTAATCGCCGGGAGCAGCGGCCGCGCGAACCCCGCGTGAACAGAAGACCCTCCCCGACTCAGCCATCCCCCAGAGCCTCCGCCACGCGTCGTACCCCTGCCGAGATCGCCGTCGGTGCCAGATGCGCGTATCCGATGACGAGTCGTACGGCCCCGTCCGAGGGGCGTGCCGTCCCGTACTCCTCGAGCGGCCGCAGCGCCACGCCCACGCTCGCCGCCCCGGCCAGGAACCGTTCCGCCGGCCCGTACCGCACCGGGAGGCGGGCGATGACGTGCAGCCCGGCCGCGATGCCCGTGACCTCCGCCCCCGGGAAGTACTTCGCCAGCGCGGCCAACAGAGCGTCACGCCGCTCCCGGTACATGCGCTGGCAACGCCGCAACTGCCGGTCGTAACCCCCACTCGACACCATGTGCGCCAACGCCGCCTGGTCGAGCGCCGGGTGCCCCAGATCCATCGTCCGCTTCCGTTCGACGACGTCGTCGACGAGAGCCTCCGGCAGCACCATCCAGCCCAGCCGCAACCCCGGGGCGAGGGACTTGCTCACCGAGCCGGCGTAGACGACCCGCTCGGGATCCAGCCCCTGGAGCGCTCCTACCGGGGCGCGGTCGTATCGGAAGTCGCCGTCGTAGTCGTCCTCCAGTACGTAGCCGTCCACCGTCCGCGCCCAGTCCAGGAGCATTCCGCGTCGCTCCGCCGACCACGCGATCCCGGACGGGAACTGGTGCGACGGCGTCACCACCACGGCCCGAAGCCCCGCCGCTCTGAGGGGTTCGGCACGCAGTCCCTCCTCGTCGAGCGGCAGCCATACCGACTTCAGGCCGGTCGCCGCGAAGAGCCGAGCGTGCTCGGGGCTGCCGGGGTCCTCCACGCCCACTTCCTCGTGTCCCCGAGACCGGAGCGCGAACCCGAGCAGCGTCGCCGCTTGAGCGACGCCCGAACACACCACCAGGCGATCGAGATCGGCCACCACACCCCTGCGCCTGGCCAGTAGGGACGCGAGCGCCGAACGCAGCGCGGGCAGCCCCCGTGGATCCGGATACCCGAGTGCCTGATGCGGCAGCTCGGTGAGCACCGTTCGCTGCGCCGCCGCCCAGGCCGTGCGCGGGAAGAGGGACAGATCGGGGGTGCCCGGTCGGAAGTCCACCGTGACGCCGGAGCCGTACGGATCCGAGGCCGCAGGGGTGTTCCGGTCGGAGGGCGTGGTCGCCCGCGCCGTACCGACCGCGCCGCTCACCCAGGTCCCCGAACCCCGGCCGCTGCGCAGGTAGCCCTCGGCCGTCAGCTGCTCGTACGCCTCCGTGACCAGGCCGCGGGAGACTCCCAGGTCTGCGGCGAGCGCTCGGCTCGACGGCAGACGGGTACCGGCCGTGAGCCGTCCGGTCCGCACCGCCTCGCGCAGGGCTTCCTGCAGCGCGCGGCCGCGCCGGCGCGCGGGTGCCTCCGCGGCGGGAAGCAGCAGCTCCCAGGCCGGTTGTGCGTCGGCGTCCCTGGCCGGCGGTACCGGCGCCGCGTCCGAAGTGGTCCCCGATGGCGTCATGGAAGTGGACCTTAAACCGGGCCGCTCCGCTCCCTAGCGTCAGGACCATGAACGCGAACGCCCTGCGCGGAGTCCTGCTCGTGACCCTCGCCTACGCCCTCGTCGGTGCTTCCTTCACCGCCAACGGTCTGCTCGGCGACTACCCGTACGCGGGCGGGCAGGCCCTCCGTTACGGTGCCGCCTGTCTGCTGCTGCTTCCGCTCCTCGGCCGGGGAGGGCTCGCCCCGCTGCGACGGCTCGGCCCCGGGCAATGGCTGCGGATCGCGGTCCTGGCCGCCGTCGGCATGGTCGGCTTCAACCTCGCCGTCCTCGCCGCCGAGCGCACCGCCGAACCCGCCGTCCCCGGAGTCGTCGTCGGGTGCGCCCCGATCGTGGTCGCCGTCCTCGTTCCGCTGCTCGAAGGGAGGCGGCCCGCGCCGATTGTGATGTACGGGGCTCTGCTCGTCGCGGCCGGCGCCTTCACCGTGCAGGGGTGGGGGCACACCGATCTGGCGGGGCTCGGCTGGTCGGTGGCGGCGCTCGGCGGCGAGGTCGGGTTCACCGTGCTCGCGGTGCCCGTGCTGCGGCCGCTCGGTGCCCGCCTGCTCACGGTCGCCGTCTGCGGGGTCGGCGCGGTGGAGGCGGCGCTGCTCGGGATCGTCGTGGACGGTGCCGGTGTCGTGCGGATGCCGACCGCGGTGGAGACGGGTGCCCTGCTGTGGCAGGCGGTGCTCGCGACCGTCGTCGGGTTCGTCCTCTTCTACATGGGCGTCGAGCGCATCGGTATGGAGCGTGCCACGCTCTATACCGGCGCCATCCCCGTGACGGCCGCGCTGAGCGCGGCCGCGGTCGGAGAGGCCACGCTCGGACTGCCGCAGGCCGTGGGCGGTCTTCTCGTGGGAGCCGGGGCCGCGCTCGGCACCGGGCTGCTGATCGGGCGGAAGGCGCCGGCCGGTTCAGTCGGTGGCACTGCCGTCGAGGATCACGCGCGTGACGAGGGCGGGGTCGTCGTTCATCGGGACGTGGCCGCAGCCAGGGAGGCGCACCAGGCGCGCGCCGGGGATGGTCTGCTTGGCGCGGACGCCCTGGCGGCGCAGCAGCAGGCGGTCGCGGGTGCCCCAGGCGACGGTGACCGGCAGCGACGGGATGTCGTCGCGGAAGAGGACGGTTCGCCCCGCGGCGAGGGTCTGGTGGAAGCCGGTGGCCTCGCGCAGCGCCAGCGTCTCGGCGACGACCGCCTCGGGTGAGCGGCGGCCCGGGCGGGCGTAGATGGTGCTGGTGAGCGCCGTGCGCCCGGCCGGGGTCCGGGACAGGCGGTCGATGAGGGGGACGGGCATCGACAGGGCCGCGCCGCGCATGGCGCGCAGGGTGCCGAAGGCGTACCGGCGCTCGCTCTCGGTCCAGAAGCCGGCGGGGGAGAGGGCCGTGACCGAGCGGACGGCCTTCTCGCGGCCGAGCTGGAGCGCGAGCAGTCCGCCGAGCGAGTTGCCCGCCACGTGCGGCCGGTCGACGCCGAGGGCCGCGCAGAAGGCGGCGAGTACGGGCGTGACGGTCGTCAGGTCGTAGGCGCAGCCCTGCGGGAGGCCGTCGGAGGCGCCGAACCCGGGCAGGTCGACGGCGATGACGTCGCGTTCCGTGGCCAGGAGGTCGAGGACCGGCTCCCACGCCTGCCAGTGGTGGCCGATCCCGTGGAGGAGGAGCAGCGGCGCACCCGTTCCGCGGCGCTCGTACGTCAGGGACGTGGTGCGGCGACCCCGCGGGGTCTCGAACTCGAACGCGATCCGTGCCGACATGGAGGCTCCCTCGTACATCCTCTTAGACGTCCTGTCAGCAAGATTTACTGGTCGGTAGTCCTGAGTACAAGAGCCCTGCGGAAAGTGGTGCCGCCGGATCGCGGCCCTCGTCCCCTCCGTCCCAGAAGCCCCGCCCACCGGACCGGTGAGCGGGGCTTCCGGCTGTGTCCGCCTCACGGGGGTGCGAACGTCCTGTGAACGATCAAGGTCAGAGGGTCACATTTCCGGACGTTCGGCGGAGGATTGGTCTTGACCAAGGTGGTGGCTCGCCTTATGGTCGCAGAGTTAGTGCAGGAACCTTTAATAAACAAGGGCGCGGAAACGCCGCGGGACACGGCGAATTGCGGAGGACAGGGTGGGGACCACGCAGCTGGAATCGGTCCAGGAACCGAAGTACCAGCACCTCAAGACGGTGATCGGCGAAGCACTCGACTCGGACTTCGCGGTCGGTGAGATCCTGCCCAACGAGCGTGAGCTCGCGGCCCGCTTCGGCGTCGCCCGGGCCACGCTCCGCCAGGCTCTGGAGCAGCTGGAGCTGGAAGGGCGCCTCCAGCGCCGCCGCGGTGTCGGCACGACGGTCGCGCCCCCGCGCGTCGGCGTCGACGTCTCGACCACGCAGCAGGCATGGCCCGGTGTCGGTGACGACGCCTGGGAGGCGCAGGACGCCGTCCTCGGCAAGGCCCCCGCCGCCGTCGCGCGGCTGCTGGAGATCCCGGCCGACGAGGACGTGCACCTGGTGCGGCGGGTGCGCCTCAGCCAGGGCCAGCCCGTCGCCGCGGAGCTGCTGTACGTGCCCGCCGGCTCGGTCGCCGGACTCGCCGCGATCGACGCCCCCGCCGGGCCCGCCCGCGCCCGCGTCGTGCTGCGCGAGCTCCAGCACCTGGCCCTCGACGGCCAGGACCGTTCGGTGGAGCTGGGTTCCGCGCGCGCGGACGACGCCAAGGAGCTGGACCGCCTGCCGGGCTCGCCGGTGCTGGTCGTGACGACCCGCTACCTCTCCGGCGGCCGTACCGCGGCCGTCTCCGTCGCTACCTACCGCGCCGACACCTGCCGCCTCACCTTCGGCGACTCCGTCGACCTGGCGATGGCCTCCTGACCCAGAATGCCGCGGCGGCCCCCGAGGCCGCCGCCAACCTCGACGCGGACGCGGACGTGGCGGAGCCCAGCCCCGAGCCCGCGCCCACCGCCGAGGCCACGCCGGAGGCGGAGCCGACGG
>NZ_JBHYKM010000107.1:17005-27361 GCF_042741435.1 Streptomyces sp. NPDC058955
GGGGGCCCCCCAAACCCCCGGCCTCCCGCGGCGGGTTATTCGCGTTCTCCTGAGAACTGTCGCGACCGAGGACGGTCCGCGCCGACGCCGCCGTACGGGAACGCCGGCTCAGCGCCGGGCCGTCACGCTGCCCTCGACCGCGAACAGCTGCTCCTCGACGTGGTCGAGCGCGAGGCGCAGCGCGCCGGTGCCGACGGCGGCCTCGCCGAGCAGCGAGAGCACCACACGCGGCGGACGGAGGCAGAACCGCGCCAGTTCCTCGCGGAGCGGCTGCAGCACCCCGTCCAGTCCGGCCGCCCAGCCGCCGACCACCACCAGTTCGGGGTCGAGCGCCAGGACGAGGGCGCCGACGTCGTGCACCAGCCGCTGGATGAACCGCTCGACCGCCGCCTCGGCCCGGGCGTCACCCTTCCTCGCCAGCGCGAAGACCTCCGCCACCGCCTGCTCGTCGAGCGGGTGCAGCGGTTCGTCGGTCGTCGACAGCAGGTGCTCCGGCGTGACGCCGCGCCCCAGCAGGTGCAGCGCGCCGATCTCACCCGCCGCACCGCCGTAACCGCGGTGCAGCCGGCCGCCGATGAGCGAGCCCGCGCCGGGGCTCAGCCCGGCGAGGACGAAGACGATGTCGTCGGAGTCGGTCGCGGCACCCTTCCAGTGCTCGGCGACGGCCGCCGCGTTGGCGTCGTTCTCCACGATCACCGGGCAGCGGAAGGAGCGGCGCAGCCGCTCGCCGAGCGCGAGGCCCGTCCAGCCGGGCAGCGCGGTGCCGAGCCGCACCGTGCCGTCGGCCTCCACGATCCCGGGGGTGCCGACGCCGACCGCCCGCAGGTTCGACCGGGGAACACCGGCGCGGCGCAGGACGTCGGCGACGACCATGCGCACCTTGTCGAGGCGTTCGTCCTCCGGCGCGGTCTCCGACACCTCGCGCGCGCCGGCGCTGATGATCCGGCCGTCGAGGCCGGAGAGGAGGGCGGCGACGCGGTGCGGGCCGATCTCGATGCCGAGCAGATGCCCGGCCTCGGCGCGGAAGCGGAACCTCCGGGCGGGACGCCCCTGGCGCCTGGCCTCACCCTCCTCGGGCGCGGCCTCGACGACGAGGCCGCCTTCGATGAGCCCCTCGACGACGCCTTCGACGGTCGGCCGGGACAGCCCGGTGATCCGGGTCAGATCCGTGAGTGTGCGCGCGTCGGAGCCGCGCAGAGCATGGAGTACCACCGCGGAATTGATCCGCCGCAGAAGCGACGGATCCCCGCCGGTCAGCCGCCCCACCGTGTGTCCTCCCAGCTCGTGCCCGTCTCAGGCGGATGGTACTCAATGGTTCCGGAGGCGGCGAGGGCCGCCCCCTGCCCGTGTCCGGGCCGTGTCCGCGCCGAGACCCCGGTCCGCTCGTCGGTCCGTCCTTCGGCCCGCCCTCCGGTCCGCGCGTCCGGGGCGGACTGACGTGGCGCCAACTGTCAGTGCCGGACGGTTTACTGGGCACATGACCACGACACGCCTTCTGTCGGACCTCGACTTACTGCGGTCGAGGGAGTTTCCGACGCGGCCGGAGCAGGTCGGCGACCTCGACAGCGGGCCCGGTTTCCATGTCGCCGCGCTGGCCACCAGCGAGGACTTCTGGGAGGACGACGGGAGCCGCCGGGAAGCGGTCGAGGAGCAGTACGAAGCGGAGCGGGACGGACTGGCCGCCCTGCTGGCCGCGCGCTGGGGCGAACCGGACCGGATGAGCCTGTGGTCGCTGCACCACCGCAGCATGGAGGGGGAGCTGCTGCCGGAGCCGTGGTCCGTGCTGTGCGCGCACGTACCGAACCTCACGCTGTGGCATGTGGACGCCCGATGGATCGGACTGGGCGTCTCGCAGTGGGACGAGGAGCTGCCGTTCCAGCTCCTCGCCGTCATCACGGACGTGGACCCGCCGTGACGGGGCCTCCGTCATCGTCCTCGGCGGCGCGGTCGAGGACGAGGTCGAGAGTGACGGTCGGAACGGTCACGTGGCCGGCAGGCCGGCCGCCCGCCTCAGCCGTGCGTACTCCTCCGCCATCGTCTCCGCCGTCCAGTGCGCGTTGAGCCCGCTCGGATTGGGCAGGGCCCAGATCCGCGTCGTGCCGATGGTCCGCTCCTGAGGGCCGATGGCCGCCTTCGGCTCGCCGAAGGCGGTGCGGTACGCCGTGACGCCGACGACCGCGAGCCAGCGGGGCTTCAGCCGCAGGACCTTCTCGGTGAGGATGCGGCCGCCCTCGACGTACTCCTCGCGGCTCAGCTCGTCGGCGCGGGCCGTCGGCCGGGCGGCGACGTTGGTGATGCCGAGTCCGTACGAGAGCAGCTCGTCCTGCTCGTCGGGGCGCAGCAGGCGCGGGGTGAAGCCGGAGAGGTGGAGCACCGGCCAGAAGCGGTTGCCGGGGCGGGCGAAGTGGTGACCCGTCGCGGCGGTCATCAGGCCCGGGTTGATGCCGCAGAAGAGAACGGCGAGGCCGCCCTCGGCCACGTCGGGGACGACGCGGTCGCGGGCGGCCTCCAGTTCCTCGCGGGTGAACCGGCGGGTCCGGGTCAGAGGATCGCGCCGGGGGTGTAGGCGGCGGCCTCGGGGTGCTGCTTGACGAGCTCCTCGATCCGGGACACCACGGTGGCGACCTGGTCGGCGGCGGCGCCGGTGAAGGAGAGCTTGTCCGCCATCAGCTCGTCGAGCTGCGCGCGGTCCAGCGGGATGCGGTCGTCGGCGGCGAGCTTGTCGAGCAGCTCGTTGCGCTCGACGCCCTGCTCGCGCATGGCGAGGGCCGAGGCCACCGCGTTCTCCTTGATCGCCTCGTGGGCGAGCTCGCGGCCCACGCCGGCGCGGACCGAGGCCATCAGGACCTTGGTGGTGGCGAGGAAGGGGAGGTAGCGGTCGAGCTCGCGGGCGACGACGGCCGGGAAGGCGCCGAACTCGTCGAGCACGGTGAGGAAGGTCTCCAGCAGGCCGTCGAGCGCGAAGAACGCGTCCGGCAGCGCCACGCGGCGGACCACAGAGCAGGACACGTCGCCCTCGTTCCACTGGTCGCCGGCCAGCTCGCCGGTCATCGAGGCGTAACCGCGCAGGATGACCATGAGGCCGTTGACGCGCTCGCAGGAGCGGGTGTTCATCTTGTGCGGCATCGCGGAGGAGCCGACCTGGCCGGGCTTGAAGCCCTCGGTGACCAGCTCGTGGCCGGCCATCAGGCGGATCGTCTTGGCGATCGACGACGGGCCGGCGGCGAGCTGCACCAGCGTGGTGACCACGTCGTAGTCGAGCGAGCGCGGGTAGACCTGGCCGACCGAGGTGAAGGCGTGCGCGAAGCCGAGGTGACCGGCGATGCGCTGCTCCAGCTCGGCGAGCTTGCCGGCGTCGCCGCCGAGCAGGTCGAGCATGTCCTGGGCGGTGCCGACCGGGCCCTTGATGCCGCGCAGCGGGTAGCGGCCGAGCAGCTCCTCCAGGCGGGTGTACGCCACGAGCAGCTCGTCCGCGGTGGTGGCGAAGCGCTTGCCGAGGGTGGTGGCCTGCGCGGCGACGTTGTGCGAGCGCCCAGCCATGACCAGCTCGCCGTACTCGGCGGACAGCTTGCCCAGACGGGCCAGGACGGCGACCGTACGGTCCCGGACCAGCTCCAGGGAGAGGCGGATCTGGAGCTGCTCGACGTTCTCCGTGAGGTCACGGGAGGTCATGCCCTTGTGCACGTGCTCATGGCCGGCGAGGGCGTTGAACTCCTCGATGCGGGCCTTCACGTCGTGCCGGGTGACCTTCTCGCGCTCGGCGATGGAGCCGAGGTCGACCTGGTCGAGGACGCGCTCGTAGTCGGCGAGCGCCGCGTCCGGAACCTCGATCCCGAGGTCCTTCTGGGCACGCAGCACGGCGAGCCACAGCTGGCGCTCCAGCTTCACCTTCTGCTCGGGGGACCAGAGGACGGCGAGCTCCGCGGAGGCGTAGCGGCCGGCCAGGACGTTGGGGATACGGGGCTTCACAGTCGCAGCAGTCACGTGTCCAGAGTTTACTGGTGATTTCTGCAGGCCAGCGCCGTGGTCCCGGCTGGAGCTTGCTACGAGACCCACGTCACGCCGCCGGTGCCCGCCACCGGCTCAGACCTCGGGCCGCACCTCGTACGGCAGCAGCTCGGGCCGCTTCGGCGGGCGGCCGTCGCCGGACGAGCGGCCGGTGAGCCGACGGCCGATCCACGGGCCGAGGTGCTCCTTGGCGAACCGGGCGTCCGCGGCGCGCCGCGTCACCCAGCCGGGCCGTACGGCGGCCGGGAGCGGCGCCCGCCAGTCGTCCTCGGCGGCCAGGCCCAGGGTCTGCCACACGGCCTCCGCCACCCGTCGGTGGCCGTCGGCGGTGAGGTGCAGCCGGTCCACGTCCCACAGCCGGGGGTCGCCCAGGACCGGTGCGCCGTACAGGTCGGCCACCAGCGCGCCGTGTCGGCCGGCCAGCTCGTCGACGTGGGCGAAGAGCTCCTCCATCCGGGGACGGAAGCGTTCCATGACCGGGCCGTTCCGGCCGGGGCTCCGCATCAGGACCAGCTGTCCGCAGGAGGGTGTGAGGCGTTCCACGGCCTCGGTCAGGAGGTCCTTCACGCGGACCATGTCGACCTTGGGGCGGAGGGTGTCGTTGAGGCCGCCGACGAGGGTGACCACGTCGGCCTTCATCCCTGCGGCCAGGGCGACTTGCTCCTCGACGATCTGTCCGATGAGCTTCCCGCGCACCGCGAGGTTGGCGTAGCGGAAGCCGGGCGTGCGGGCGGCGAGCCGGCCCGCGAGGACGTCCGCCCAGCCCCGGTACGAGCCGTCGGGCCTCAGGTCCGACATACCCTCGGTGAAGCTGTCCCCGACGGCGACGAGACTGTTGTACGTGGCATTGATCTCCATGGCGGACCCGATCATACCGCGCGGTATGCGCGGGTGCCGTGGAGAACCCGGGAGGGGAAACCCGATGAGCGACGCGCTCCTGAACGCCCTGGCCGAGGCACTGGCCGGGCTGGTGACGGCGGTCAAGACCAGCGACGAGGACACCCTCGACCCCGGCACGGCCGTGAAATGGCTCGAAGACACCGGTCACGTGCTCTCCGGGCTCGGCCACGCCGACCGGCGCACCCTCGACGGACTCTTCCGCGCCGCCGCCCTCCGGCAGCCGCCGGGGCCGTGGCGCGACGGGCTGCTGGAGGTCTCCGCGGGCTTCCGGCTCGACGAGGACGCCCACCTCGCCCTCGTCGACGCCGTCGCCGAGCGGGCGGGCCGGTACGAGAAGACCGTCGGGGACGCCGACCCGGCCACCCCCGTGCCGACCTGCCCCGGCTGGACGCTCGGCGACCTGACCCGCCACCTCGGCACCGTCCACGGCTGGGCCGAGCACCTCGTGACCGCCCGCCCCGCCACCCGCGTCCGCGCCGGGGACCTGCCGCTCGCCCCGCCGGCCGACCCGTCCGCGTACCCCGGCTGGTTCGCCGCCCGCGCCGAGGGCTTCACCGCCGCCGCCCGCGCGGCCGATCCCGCGGCGCCGGTGTGGTCACCGGGCGCGGACCCATCGGTGCGCCACTACCCGCGCCATGTCCTGGCCGAGACGGTCGTCCACCTCGCCGACGCCGAGATCGCGCTCACCGGCGGCGCGCGTCCGCTCGACCCGGGCACCGCCGCCGACGCGCTCGACCACTTCCTCACCACGGCCCCCTACATCCCGTGGATCGCCGAGCCGCTCGCCCACCTCGACCGCGACGGCACGGTGCTGCGCCTGGTGGCGCGCGACAGCGGCGCCGTCTGGACGCTGGTGCTCGGCGGCGGCGGTTTCACCTGGAGCCGGGGCGGCGCGGGCGGCGGGGGCGCCGAACCCACCGCGAGCGTGACGGCCGACGCGGGCGAACTGCTCCTCCTGCTGCATCGCCGGTACGCCGCCGACGACCCGCGCTTCACCCACACGGGCGACCGCGACCTCCTCGACGACTGGCTCGCGGCCACCGCCCTCTGAGGGCGCGCACGCGGCACGCACACGGGAAGGGCCCCGGGACGCGAGATCCCGGGGCCCTTCCTCACGCGCGACGTCGAGGCGCGGCTCACGGCGCCGCAGGGCGCCCCACCAGCTCGCGGAGGACGTCCTCCATCGTCACCAGGCCGGCCAGCTTGCCGTCCTCGTCGAGCACGGCCGCCAGGTGCGTACGGCTGCGGCGCATCGCCGTCAGCACGTCGTCCATCGGCGTCGCGGCCCGCACGCGGGCGATCGGCCGCAGCGCCGACACCGGGAGCGGAAGGTCGCGCGGGGTGATGTCCAGGGCGTCCTTCACATGGAGGTAGCCCAGGATCCGGCGGTCGGAGTCCACCACCGGGAAGCGGGAGAAGCCCGACTCGGCGGACAGCGCCTCCAGCTCCTCCGGAGTGGTGCCGACCTGCGCGTACACCACCTTCTCCACCGGCATGACCACGTCGCGCACCGGACGCCGGCCCAGCTCCAGGGCGTCGTGCAGACGCTCGGTCGCGCGGTCGTCGAGCAGGCCCGCGTCGCTCGAGTCGGTGACCATCCGGGCCAGCTCGTCGTCCGAGAACGTCGCCGCCACCTCGTTCTTCGCCTCCACCCGCAACAGCTTCAGCAGCGCGTTCGCGAAGGCGTTGATCGTGAAGATCACCGGGCGCAGCGCGCGCGCCAGGGTCACCAGCGGCGGGCCGAGCAGCAGTGCGGTCCTGGTCGGCTCCGCGAGGGCGATGTTCTTCGGCACCATCTCGCCGAGGAGCATGTGCAGATACGTGGCCACGGTCAGCGCGATCACGAACGAGATCGGGTGGACCAGGCCGTGCGGCACGCCGACGGCGTCGAAGACGGGCTCCAGCAGGTGCGCGATGGCGGGCTCGGCCACGATGCCGAGCACCAGGGTGCACAGCGTGATGCCGAGCTGCGCCGCCGCGAGCAGCGCGGAGACGTGCTCCAGACCCCAGACGACGCTGCGGGCCCGGCGGTCGCCGGCCTCCGCGAGGGGCTCGATCTGGCTGCGCCGGACCGAGATCAGGGCGAACTCGGCGCCGACGAAGAAGGCGTTCACGACCAGCGTGAGGAGGCCGATCAGCAACTGGATCGCGGTCATCGGCGCGCCTCCCCGGTCTCGTCGTCGTCCTGGGGGATCGGCGCGTGCAGCAGGACGCGCGCGGCGCGGCGCCCGGAGGCGTCGACGACGTCGAGGCGCCAGCCGCCCAGTTCGACGGTGTCGCCGACGGCCGGGATCCGGCCGAGGTCGGTCGCGAGGACGCCGGCGAGGGTCTCGTACGGTCCGTCCGGCACCTTCAGGCCGATGCGTTCCAACTGGTCGGTACGAGCGGCTCCGTCGGCCGACCACAGCAGCCGGCCGTCCTCGTCCTCGCCCGCACGCGCGAGGTCGGGGGTCTCGTGCGGGTCGTGCTCGTCGCGCACCTCGCCGACGACCTCCTCGACGATGTCCTCCAGCGTCGCGACGCCGGCCGTGCCGCCGTACTCGTCGATGACGACGGCCATCGTCTGCTTCCCGGACAGCCGGTCGAGCAGCTTGTCCACGGTCAGCGTCTCGGGCACGAGCAGCGGCTCGCGCGCGATGTCGCCGACGCGGCGCAGCCGCCGCTCGTCGGCCGGTATGGCGAGCACGTCCTTGATGTGCGCGATGCCCACGACCGTGTCGAGGTTGCCCCGGTAGACGGGGAAGCGGGAGAGGCCGGTGGCGCGCGTGGCGTTCGCGACGTCCTCGGCGGTGGCCTGCACCTCCAGGGCGGTCACCTGGACGCGCGGCGTCATCACGTTCTCGGCGGTGAGCTCCGCGAGGTTCAGTGTGCGAACGAACAATTCGGCCGTGTCCGCCTCCAGGGCGCCCTCCTTCGCCGAGTGGCGCGCGAGCGCCACCAGCTCCTGGGGGGAACGCGCGGACGCCAGCTCCTCGGTGGGCTCCATGCCCAGGCGGCGCAGGATCCGGTTGGCGGTGTTGTTGAGGTGGCTGATCAGCGGCTTGAACGCGGCCGTGAACACCCGCTGCGGCGTCGCCACGACCTTGGCGACGGCGAGCGGCTGTGAGATCGCCCAGTTCTTGGGGACGAGCTCGCCGACCACCATGAGGACCACGGTGGACACGGCGGTGCCCAGGACCAGGGCGATCGAGGAGGCCGCCGTGGGGGAGAGGCCGAGTGCCTCGACCGGTCCCTGGATCAGCTTGGAGATGGAGGGCTCGGAGAGCATGCCGACGACCAGATTGGTGACGGTGATGCCGAGCTGCGCGCCGGAGAGCTGGAAGGTGAGCGACTTGACGGCCTTGAGGGCGCCGGCGGCTCCGCGCTCGCCGCGCTCGACGGCCGCTTCGAGCTCGCCCCGCTCGACGGTGGTCAGCGAGAACTCCGCCGCCACGAACGCGCCGCACGCGATCGCGAGCAGTAGCGCCACCAGGAGCAGAAGCACTTCGGTCATCGGTTCACCTCCGTCCCATGATCAGTCAGCGGGGCACGGAACGCGCGATGTCGGTCGCCGGAATCGGAACCGGTGCTTTCGGTGAGGGTGGCACCAGTACTACTGGGAGGCTCGCCCATGGGCGGACGTTCACACCTTTCGGTCGTCTCGGTCTTCTGAAGGAGATCCCATGGTAAAGGATCGGCAAAACGGCCGGTCGATCACCCGGTGAACGGCTTCACCCAGCGACGCCACTGATCCTGCCGCTCGTACCCCGCCGCCTCCCAGGCGTGGTGCGCGCGCTCGTTCACCTCCAGGACCATCGCGTCCGCGCGGCGCCCGCCCAGCGAGGCGAATCGATCCTCCGCCGCCTTGAGCAGGGCCTTCGAGAGGCCGCGCCTGCGGTACGAGGGGAGCACCGCAAGCCGGTAGAGCGAGGCACGCCAGCCGTCCCAGCCGGCGATCACGGAACCGACGATCCGGTCGCCGTCCACGGCGAGGATCAGGGCTTCGGGGTCGCGGTCGAGGAGCCGCCCCACCCCGTCGGCGTCGTCGGAGATGGAGGTGCCCTCGGCAGACTCCCGCCAGAAGGCGAGCACGGACTCGGCGTCGGAGGGCACGGCGGCCCGGATCTCTATATCGATCATGGCCCGATCCCACCACGCGGTTCGGGGCGTCGCCAGCACATTCCACAGGGTGGAGCGGCGGTACGGGTCACCCCGTGACGAAGCAGAACTCGTTGCCCTCCGGATCCCGCATCACCTGGAAGGATCCCTGCTCGTCGGTGACGAGGCCGCCGACGCGGACAGCGCCGCGCGGCGACGACTCGTCGGCCGCCGCCTCCGGGTCGGGCACCTCCAGATCGAGGTGGAGCCGGTTCTTCGCGGCCTTTCCCTCGGGCACCCGCTGGAAGGCGATGCGGACGAAGCCGGGCGGGTCCACGTACGACCAGTCGGGGCTCCGGTCGACGGGCTCCCCGCCGAGGAGACCCGCCCAGAACCGGACCAGCGCGGCCGGGTCGCCGCAGTCGAAGACGAGCTCCTGAACGTGTGCGCGCATCCCCTCACTCTACGGAGGAGCCTCCGCGGCGGGAGCCTTCGTGGAGCGAGGGGAGCCGGATGCTCGGCTCAGGCTCCGGTCGCGCGCGTGAACGCGGCCGCGTCCCAGGTGCCGCCGAGCGCGGGGGCGAGCCAGCCGCCCGCCGCCGCGCGGAAGGCCGCCGGGTCCAGCGCGCCGGAGCCCTCCGGCACCACGCCGAGCAGCGGCGCGCCGGCCGACTCCGGCAGATCGGCCAGATTGCACCGCGCCGCGAGGTCCGGTGCCGCGGGCCAGCTGCCGACGACGACACCGAGCTGCTCGATCCCGCGCGCCCGCAGCGCCTCGGCCGTCAGCGCGGTCGAGTTCAGCGTCCCGAGGCCGGCCGGCGCGACCACGAGGACGGGCGCGCCGAGCAGCCGGGCCGCGTCGGCGAGCGTGCCGCCGTCCTCGTCGAAGCGGACGAGCAGCCCGCCGGCGCCCTCGACGAGCACCAGGTCGTGCTCCTCGGCGAGCGCGCGGGCCGCCTCCGCGACCTGGGCGGGTCCGACCGGGGCCATTCCCGCGCGGCGGGCGGCCGTGCCCGGGGCCAGCGGCTCCGGATAGCGGGCCAGCTCGGCGGCGGTCTTCGCGCCCGAGAGCCGTACCACCTCGTCCGCGTCACCGCGTTCGTCGGGCGCGAGCCCGGTCTGGGCGGGCTTCAGGATTGCGACCGAACGCCCGGCGGCGACGGCCGCGGCGGCGACCGCCGCGGTGACGACGGTCTTGCCGATCTCCGTCCCCGTCCCGCTGACGACGACGATGCTCATGGTGTTCCCTTCTCTCTCCGTGCGGGGGGGGGGGGCCGCGGGCACAGAGGCCGCCCCGCCCCCCACGGCGGCCGCAACCCGCAGCGCCCGCGCCGCCCCCCCCGCCCCCCCCCGCACCGCGCCCGGCGCCGG
>NZ_JBHYKM010000108.1:0-5345 GCF_042741435.1 Streptomyces sp. NPDC058955
GGGGACCCTGTGGGAGAGTAGGACGCCGCCGAACAATCATTGTGGGAAAGCCCCGCACCTTCTGGTGCGGGGCTTTTCTGCGTTCTGCGGGACCCGGTGGCCGGAGCCGGCGGGGGCGGGAGGTAAGGTCAGGGGTCAACGTCAGTACCGTTCCCAGCAGGAGGCCCCCGGGTGGAGGTCCAGGAGACCGAGGTCCAGACGGACCGGGTCCTCACCATCCCCAACATTCTCAGCATGGCGCGACTTCTCGGCGTGCCGCTGTTCCTGTGGCTCATCCTCCGGCCGGAGTTCGGCGGGCCCAACAGTGATGTGTGGGCGCTGGTCGTGCTGATGCTCAGCGGCGTCAGCGACTACCTCGACGGCAAGCTCGCCCGGAAGTGGAACCAGATCAGCAGCCTCGGCCGGCTGCTCGACCCGGCCGCCGACCGGCTGTACATCCTGTCCACCCTGGTGGGGCTCACCTGGCGCGAGATCCTGCCACTGTGGCTGACCGTCGTGCTTTTGGCGCGGGAAGTCATGCTGCTGGTCATGGTGGGAATCCTCCGCCGGCACGGCTACCCGCCGCCGCAGGTGAACTTCCTCGGAAAAGCTGCGACTTTCAACCTGATGTACGCGTTCCCGTTGCTGCTTCTCAGTGACGGAACCGGCTGGCTGGCGTCACTCGCTGAAGTTTTCGGATGGGCTTTCGCCGGATGGGGTACAACTCTGTATTGGTGGGCAGGGATCCTCTACGTGGTCCAGGTCCGTCGACTCGTGAAGGCGGATACCGCGGCCGATTGAGCCCGTCCGTCCCGTGCCGTGCAGCGTCGCCGGCACGAACGAGGACGTCCGAGGGCGAGTGAGCGGACAGGGTTGGTCGGCAGGACCGTCGTCTCTTCAAGGAGGACGCTTCCGACATGAAGGCCGTCGTGATGGCCGGTGGCGAAGGAACCCGACTTCGCCCCATGACCTCGAGCATGCCCAAGCCTCTTCTGCCGGTGGTGAACCGGCCGATCATGGAGCACGTCCTGCGACTGCTCAAGAGGCACGGTCTCAACGAGACCGTCGTCACCGTCCAGTTCCTCGCCTCGCTCGTCCGGAACTACTTCGGCGACGGCGAGGAGCTCGGGATGGAGCTCACGTACGCCAATGAGGAGAAGCCTCTCGGCACAGCGGGCAGTGTGAAGAACGCCGAGGAAGCGTTGAAGGACGACGCCTTTCTCGTGATCTCGGGGGATGCCCTCACCGATTTCGACCTCACCGATCTGATTCGATTCCACAAGGAGAAGGGCGCCCTGGTCACGGTCTGTCTGACCCGGGTGCCGAATCCGCTGGAATTCGGCATCACGATCGTCGACGAGGAAGGACAGGTCGAGCGCTTTCTGGAGAAGCCGACCTGGGGGCAGGTCTTCTCGGACACCGTGAACACCGGCATCTACGTCATGGAGCCCGAGGTCTTCGACTACGTAGAGGCCGACGTTCCGGTCGACTGGTCCGGTGACGTCTTCCCGCGGCTCATGAAGGAGGGCAAGCCGATCTACGGCTATGTCGCCGAGGGCTACTGGGAGGACGTCGGCACCCACGAGAGCTACGTCAAGGCGCAGGCCGACGTGCTGGAGGGCAAGGTCCAGGTCGACATCGACGGCTTCGAGATCTCGCCCGGCGTGTGGGTCGCCGAAGGGGCCGAGGTGCACCCCGACGCGGTGCTGCGCGGGCCGCTGTACGTCGGGGACTACGCCAAGGTCGAGGCCGGCGCCGAGATCCGCGAGCACACCGTGATCGGCTCCAACGTGGTCGTGAAGAGCGGCGCCTTCCTGCACAAGGCGGTCGTCCACGACAACGTGTACATCGGGCAGCAGAGCAACCTCCGCGGCTGCGTCATCGGCAAGAACACCGACGTCATGCGGGCGGCCCGGATCGAGGACGGGGCCGTCATCGGCGACGAGTGCATGATCGGCGAGGAGTCGATCGTTCAGGGCAACGTCCGGGTCTACCCGTTCAAGACCATCGAGGCCGGTGCCTTCGTCAACACCTCCGTGATCTGGGAGTCCCGCGGACAGGCCCACCTGTTCGGGGCCCGCGGGGTGTCCGGGATCCTCAACGTCGAGATCACCCCCGAGCTGGCCGTCCGGCTGGCGGGGGCGTACGCGACGACGCTGAAGAAAGGTGCCACGGTCACCACCGCCCGTGACCACTCGCGCGGTGCGCGGGCCCTCAAGCGGGCCGTGATCTCCGCGCTCCAGGCCAGCGCCATCGACGTACGGGACCTGGAGAACGTGCCGCTGCCCGTGGCCCGGCAGCAGACCGCGCGGGGGAGTGCCGGCGGCATCATGGTGCGTACCTCTCCCGGGGTGCCGGACTCGGTCGACATCATGTTCTTCGACGAGCGGGGCGCGGACCTGTCGCAGGCCCGGCAGCGGAAGCTGGACCGGGTGTACGCGCGGCAGGAGTACCGGCGGGCCTTCCCCGGCGAGATCGGCGACCTGTCCTTCCCGGCGAGCGTCTTCGACTCGTACACCGGCTCCCTGCTGCGGAACGTCGACACCAGCGGGATCGCGGAGGCCGGACTCAAGGTGGTCGTGGACGCGTCCAACGGGAGCGCGGGGCTGGTGCTGCCGAGTCTGCTCGGGCGGCTCCAGGTGGACTCGCTGACCATCAATCCGGGGCTCGACGAGTCGCGGCCGACCGAGTCCGTCGAGCGGCGGCGGGCCGGGCTCGTCCGGCTCGGGGAGATCGTGGCGTCGGCGCGGGCCGCGTTCGGAGTGCGGTTCGACCCGGTGGGCGAGCGGCTGTCGCTCGTGGACGAGCGGGGCCGGATCATCGAGGACGACCGGGCGCTGCTGGTCATGCTCGACCTGGTGGCGGCCGAGCGGCGGTCCGGGCGGGTGGCGCTGCCGGTCACCACGACCCGTATCGCCGAGCAGGTGGCCGCGTACCACGGCACCCAGGTCGAGTGGACGACCACCTCGCCCGACGACCTGACCCGGGTCGGCCGGCAGGAGTCGACCATCTTCGGCGGGGACGGGCGCGGCGGGTTCATCGTGCCCGAGTTCAGCAGCGTCTTCGACGGGGCCGCGGCCTTCGTGCGGCTGATCGGGCTGGTGGCGCGGACCCAGCTCACGCTGAGCCAGATCGACGCCCGGATCCCGCGCGCGCACGTGATCAAGCGGGACCTCGCGACGCCGTGGGCGGTGAAGGGGCTCGTGATGCGGCGGGTGGTCGAGGCGGCCGGCAGCAGGTCGGTGGACACCACCGACGGCGTGCGGGTCGTGGAGGCCGACGGGCGGTGGGTGATGGTGCTGCCGGACCCCGCCGAGGCCGTCACCCATCTGTGGGCCGAGGGGCCCGACGACACCTCCGCGCAGGCGCTGCTCGACGAGTGGGCGCAGGTGGTCGAGAGCGCAGGTCGCTGACCCGACGGCGGGTGGAGGCCGGGCGGCGGCGGTAGGGAGCCGCCCGGCCTTTCCCGGGGCCATTCGGCGGTACGGCGTGCGACGTGCGACGATGTGCGGCATGTCGCAGCAGCCCCCCGTTCGGAGCACCGGTTCTCCGCCCCCGCGCCCGGACGCGTCGATGTCGCTGCTGAACAACGTCATCGACCACGCGCTGGACGATGGGTACGCGGAGGCGACCGCCCGGCGCGAGGCCGAGGGCGGCGAGCTGCCCAAGCCGCTGCGGGCCAAGCTCGGCCTCGCGGCCGGTCTGGTGCTCGCCGCCGCCGTGGTGACCGTGGGCGCCGCCGAGGCCCGGGTCTCGGCCCCCGTCGTCGCCAAGGAGCGGCAGGAGCTCATCGGCCGGATCGAGGGCGAGAACCGGGCGGCCGACGACCTGGAGCGGGACGTCGAGCGGATCCGCGCGGAGGTCGGCGAACGGCAGCGCGCGGCGCTCGAACAGCACGGCGGCGACCAGGCGGAACTGGTCGCACTGCTGTCCGGCGCCACCCCCGTGCACGGCCCGGGCGTGAAGCTCGTGGTCGACGACGCCAAGGGCTCCGACAGCGGAGGCGGCGGGCCGCGGGAGAGCGCCGGCTTCTCCGACACCGGGCGGGTCCGCGACCGCGACATGCAGCGGGTGATCAACGGGCTGTGGGAGTCGGGCGCGGAGGCCGTGTCGATCAACGGCCAGCGGCTGACCTCGCTCTCGGCGATCCGGGCCGCCGGTGACGCCATACTCGTCGACAACCGGCCACTGGTGCCGCCGTACACCGTCCTCGCCGTCGGGGACGGGCAGCGGCTGAGCACCGCCTTCCAGGACAGCGCGGACGGGCAGTACCTGCACGCGCTGGTGGAGAACTTCGGGATCCGCAGCAGCATCTCGACCGAGGGCGAGCTGAGCCTGCCGGCCGCGCCGAGCCTGATCGTACGTACAGCTGAGCCGAGGGGGGCCGGGGCGGCGCAGCCGACCGGCGGCGCCACGGCCGACAAGGGGAAGGCAACATCGTGATCGCCGTACTGGGCCTGATCGTCGGAGTCGTGGCGGGACTGCTGGTCCGGCCCGAGATCCCGGCCGTCGTCGAGCCCTATCTCCCGATCGCCGTGGTCGCCGCCCTCGACGCGGTCTTCGGCGGCCTGCGGGCCATGCTCGACGGGATCTTCGTCGACAAGGTCTTCGTCGTCTCCTTCCTCTCCAACGTGGTCGTGGCCGCGCTCATCGTCTTCCTCGGCGACAAGCTCGGCGTCGGCGCGCAGCTCTCCACCGGTGTCGTCGTCGTGCTCGGCATCCGGATCTTCTC
This sequence comes from Streptomyces sp. NPDC058955, assembly GCF_042741435.1. Taxonomy (NCBI): domain Bacteria; kingdom Bacillati; phylum Actinomycetota; class Actinomycetes; order Kitasatosporales; family Streptomycetaceae; genus Streptomyces; species Streptomyces sp. NPDC058955. Next base: position 4,712 of record NZ_JBHYKM010000108.1, read on the forward strand.
CAACGCGGCCGCGATCCGCCGCCATGTCTTCCGGGCGTGAGGCCGATGAGTGTGAACCCGAACGAGCAGCCGGAGCCGGGCGGCGAGAAGCCGGAGGCGGAGAAGACGCCCGAGACCTCTCAGGCGCCTCGGACGCCCGAGGCGCCGGAGACGGGCGAGCCGCGTGCGGCGGCGGTGCCGCCGGCGGAGCCCGTGGCCGGTACGGAGCCGGCGGCGCGGCCCGTGGAGGGCGCTGAGAGCGCTCCCGAGGGGGCTCTGCCCTCTCCGGAGCCCGCGGCCGGTGCCGGAGGCGCCCCGGACGGGCGCCGGCGCCTGGCGGACGCCCTGTGGCCGCCGCGGGTGACGCGGGCCCAGCTCGTGGTGGCCCTGCTGCTGGCCTGTCTCGGTTTCGGCCTCGCCATCCAGGTCTCCTCGACCAGCGAGGGCAGTGCCCTGCGCGGCGCCCGGCAGGAGGACCTCGTACGGATCCTCGACGAGCTCGACGACCGGACCCAGCGCCTGGAGGACGAGAAGGCCCGGCTGGAGAAGCAGCGGTGGGGGGGGGGGGGCCCCACCCCCCCCGCCGCGGGGGGGCGCCCCGCGGCCCGCGCCGCTGAGGGGGCGCCCCGGGTGCAGCCGGCCCCGGGGGGCGGCC
>NZ_JBHYKM010000108.1:5355-20187 GCF_042741435.1 Streptomyces sp. NPDC058955
AGTCTCCCCCTCCGCCCCCCCCCCCGCCCCCCCGCGCGGGGGGCAGCCCCGCGCGGGGGGGGCCCCCGGGGGGGGGCGTTTGGTCCCCACCCCCCCCCAGGCCGAGGAGGCCCGCCGGCAGACGCAGGAGAAGGAGCGGCAGCTCGGGATCCTGGCCGGCACGGTGGCCGCCGAGGGGCCGGGCATCACGCTGACGGTGACCGACCCGGTCGGCGCGGTCGAGTCCGACATGCTGCTCGACGCCATCCAGGAGCTGCGGGCGGCCGGTGCCGAGGCGATCCAGGTCGACGGCGTACGTGTCGTCGCGGACAGCTATTTCACCGGTGGCGGTGATGACATGCGGATCGATGGAACGCAGGTGACCGCTCCGTACGTCTTCAAGGTCATCGGCAAGCCCGAGGATCTCGAGCCCGCGCTCAACATCCCCGGTGGAGTCGTGCAGACCCTCGAGAAGGAGCAGGCCACGGCCACGGTGGAGCGGTCGGCGAAGATCGTCGTCGATGCCTTGCGACCCGCGAAGCGGCCTGACTACGCTCGGTCGTCCTCCCAGTGAGAGAGGGGGCGAGGGGTCCCGCGACATGGGCTGGAGCGTTGCGGGGGGTCGGCGCACCACAACGGTGGTGCGTGGTGGAAACTGTCCGGAGGATACGGACGTTGTGAAGGTGTCCGGGTCGGCAGGTGTGATGGATCTCGGTTCGTCCTGCCCCACGGGCGGGTCTGTTTCGGTCAAGGGGAATCGCCCGTGAAGTTGTTTGCGAAGTTGTTCGGCAAGAGCGCACGCGAGGACGGCGGCAACGCCAGGCACCGCGCGCCGCGCCATGCCCAGAGCGAGGAGCAGGGCGGCGAGCGCCCGCTCTTCCGTGACGAGGTCGGTGGCGACATTCCGGGCGCGCCGGGCGCGTCGTCTGTTGACCCCGCCGGTGCCGCGCGCATAGGTTTCGGTGAACCATCAACCTCAAGTACGGGTGGAGGGTTCAACCCCGATCCGTACGCGACCCAGACCTCCGCGGGGCAGCCGCGGCAGGAGGACGCGTCCATGCCGGTGTGTACGAGGTGCGGTCACCGCAATACGGCGGACAGCCGGTTCTGCTCCCACTGCGGTACGCCGCTGCGGGGCGGGATCGCCGCCGAGCGTCCCTCCGAGACGACGTCGACGATCTCGATCTCGGGTCTGGAGGCGTACGACGCGGAGACCACCGGTCAGATCGCGATGCCGGCGCTGTCCCCCGAGGCCCTGGCGGCCGTCGAGGCGCTGCCGCCCGGCTCCGCGCTCCTGGTGGTGCGCCGCGGTCCGAACTCGGGCAGCCGCTTCCTCCTGGACGGCGAGCTGACGACGGCCGGCCGGCACCCGCAGAGCGACATCTTCCTGGACGACTTCACGGTCTCCCGGCGGCACGTCGAGTTCCGCCGGCGCCAGGACGGCAGCTTCACCGTCGCCGACGTGGGCAGCCTCAACGGCACCTACCTCAACCGTGAGCCGATCGATTCCGACGTGGTGCTCAACAACGGCGACGAGGTGCAGATCGGCAAGTACCGGCTGGTCTTCTACGCGAGCCAGCGAGGCGTCTGACACGCCTGGCGGAGATCCTTCAGGAAAGGTCCATGGTGCGAACACCGACGGGCGGTGCCGGTTCCGGCACCGCCACCGCGGGTGACCGGCTGGTGAGTATCGGCACCGTGCTGAACCAGCTGCGGGACGAGTTTCCCGAAGTGACGATCTCCAAGATCCGCTTCCTGGAGGCCGAGGGGCTCGTCGAGCCCCGCCGTACGGCCTCCGGGTACCGGAAGTTCAGCCCGCAGGACGTGGAGCGGCTCGCCGCCGTCCTGCGGATGCAGCGGGACCACTACCTTCCGCTGAAGGTCATCCGGGAGCACCTCGACGCCCTCGCCCGCGGCGAGCAGGTGCGGCTCCCGGCGCCCGGACGCCGCCGCGACCTGCTGGACGGCCTGCTCGACGGCCCCTCGGACGAGGCGGCGGGCGAGCGGCCGGGCGTGATGCGCCTGGGCCGGGCCGAGCTGGTCGCCGCGGCCGGGGTCACCGAGGCCGAACTGGCGGAGTGGGAGTCGTACGGCCTGATCGGCGAGAGCGAGGGCGGCGGCTACGACGCGGAGAGCGTGAACGTGGCGCGGATCGTCGCCGATCTCGGGCGGTTCGGGCTGGAACCCCGGCACCTGCGGGCCGTGAAGGCGTCGGCGGACCGGGAGGCGGGGCTCATCGAGCAGGTCGTGGCGCCGCTGCGCCGCCACCGCAACCCGCAGACCAGGGCACATGCCGAGGAGACGGCCGCCGAGCTGGCGCAGCTGTCGGTGCGGCTGCACGCCGCGCTGGTGCAGACGGCGCTCGGGATCCGCCTCCAGTGACGTCCCCGGAGGGCTTTGCCGCCGGGTCGCGGGGGCCCTGAGCGGGGGCCCGACTATCCAAACCGGTCGGGCACGTCCTAGGGTTGCTGTGTGAACGAGCTCGACGTTGTGGGTGTCCGGGTGGAAATGCCCTCCAACCAGCCGATCGTGCTCCTGCGCGAAGTGGGAGGCGACCGGTACCTCCCCATCTGGATCGGACCCGGCGAGGCGACCGCGATCGCCTTCGCCCAGCAGGGCATGGCGCCGCCCCGGCCGCTGACGCACGACCTGTTCAAGGACGTGCTGGAGGCGGTGGGGCAGGAGCTCACCCAGGTCCGCATCACGGATCTGCGGGACGGGGTCTTCTACGCCGAGCTGGTCTTCGCCAGCGGTGTGGAGGTGAGCGCGCGGCCGTCCGACGCGATAGCCCTGGCCCTGCGGACCGGTTCGCCGATCTTCGGCAGCGACGGCGTCCTCGACGACGCCGGCATCGCGATCCCCGACGAGCAGGAGGACGAGGTGGAGAAGTTCCGCGAGTTCCTCGACCAGATCTCGCCCGAGGACTTCGGGAGCCAGTGACCCGGGGGTTCCGGAGTCGGTGGTGAAGGGGCGTTCGAGCGGCGCCGTCGGCGCATTCGAGTAGCCTTTCCCCGGAGGGGGATACGTGAAACCACTCTCCGGGTGATTATCACTCGGCGTGCCGAGTGTGGCGATCGTTGACGCACCCCTGGCGACTGCCTACCTTCGAGTGGGCAGGTCAAGGACGGAGGGTCGGCGTGATGAGCAGCGCGGACGGTACGGCAGGGAGCTCGCTCGGACGTGTGTCCGAGGAGAGCGCTCCGTATCCGCTTCACGGCAGTGTGGGCGACTTCGGCACGGAGACGAGCGCCGGGGTGGCGGACGAGGCGATCGGCTACCGCGGTCCCACGGCCTGCGCGGCTGCCGGCATCACCTACCGCCAGCTGGACTACTGGGCGCGCACCGGGCTCGTCGAGCCGAGCGTGCGGCCCGCGTACGGCTCCGGGACGCAGCGGCTCTACAGCTTCCGGGACGTCGTCGTCCTGAAGATCGTCAAGCGGTTCCTCGACACGGGCGTGGCCCTCCAGAACATCCGGGCCGCCGTGCAGCACCTGCGCGCCCGCGGCTTCCGCGATCTGGAGCGGATGACGCTGATGAGCGACGGGGCGACGGTCTACGAGTGCTCCTCGCCCGACGAGGTCGTCTCGCTGCTCCAGGGCGGGCAGGGCGTCTTCGGCATCGCGGTGGGGGTGGTCTGGCGGGACGTCGAGTCGGCGCTCTCGCAGCTGCACGGGGAGCGGGTCGACACCGGCGAGACGCTGGTCCGGCACAACCCGCAGGACGAGCTGGCGCGGCGCCGGCGCGACCGGGCCGTCTGAGGTTTTCTTCCGGCCGGTGCGGGCGGGCCGCCCGTACCGGCGATTGTCAGTGGCGTGAGGCAGCATCGGAGACGTGAGAGCCGCCCCCACGATTCTGCATCTGGACATGGATGCCTTCTTCGCCGCCGCCGAGCAGGCGTCGAAGCCGAGCCTGCGCGGCAAGCCGGTGGTGGTGGGCGGGCTGGGGCCGCGGGGCGTGGTCGCCACCGCGTCGTACGAGGCGCGGCGTTTCGGGGTGCACTCGGCGATGCCGATGGGGCAGGCGCGGCGGCTGGCGCCCAACGCCGCGTATCTGGTGCCGCGGTTCGCCTTCTACCGGGCGATCAGCGGTCAGGTGATGGAGCTGCTGGGGCGGCTGTCGCCGCTGGTGGAGCCGCTCAGCCTGGACGAGGCGTTCGTGGACCTGGAGGCCGGGGGGCTCGCGGACGACAGCGCGAGCGCCCGGGCGGTGGGGGAGCGGTTGCGGGCCGAGATCCTGGCGACGACCGGGCTGACCGGGTCGGTGGGGCTCGCCGGGTCCAAGATGCTCGCCAAGATCGCCTCGGAGGAGGCGAAGCCGGACGGACTGGTGCTCTTCGAGCCGGGCACCGAGCGGGCGCTCCTCGCGCCCCGGTCGGTGCGGATCATCCCCGGGGTGGGTCCGGCCACCGGTGACCATCTGAGGCGGGCCGGGATCACGACGGTCGCCGACGTAGTGGAGGCGGGCGAGGACGAGCTCGTACGGATCCTGGGGCGGTCGCACGGGGCCGGGCTGTACCGGATGGCGCTGGGGCACGACGACCGGCCGGTGGTGGCCGAGCGGGACGCCAAGTCGGTCTCGGTGGAGGACACCTTCGACGTCGACCTGCACGACCGGCTGCGGATCCGGCTGGAGGTGGAGCGGCTGGCGGAGCGGTGCGTGGCGCGGCTGCGGGGCTCGGGGCACTCGGGGCGGACGATCGTGCTGAAGGTGCGCCGGTACGACTTCTCGACGCTGACCCGGTCCGAGACGCTGCGGGGGCCCACGGACGATCCGCTGGTGGTGCGGGAGGCGGCGGAGCGACTGCTCGAACTCGTGGACACGACGGGCGGGGTGCGGCTGCTCGGGGTCGGAGTGAGCGGGCTCGCCGACTACACGCAGGAGGACCTGTTCGCCCAGGCGGAGGCGTCGGAGGAGGCCGCCGAGGGCGGGGCGGCGGAGCCCGCGGAGAGCGCCGTGCCGCCCGTGGCGCCCGACGCGCCGCCGACCGCCACCGAGACGGCGACGCGGCGGTGGGCGCCGGGGCACGACGTGCGGCACGCGGTGCTCGGGGCGGGCTGGGTGCAGGGCAGCGGGCTCGGGCGGGTCACCGTCCGCTTCGAGGAGCCCGGCAGCACGGCTCCGGGGCGGGTGCGCACCTTCTCGGTGGACGATCCCGACCTGGAGCCGGCCGATCCGCTGCCGCTGGTGCCCGGCGGGGTGACGGGGGCGGAGCGGGCCGCCCCGGGCGTCCGCCCGGGTGGGTGACCCCGGGCGGCGGGGAGGGGGCTACGCGGCGTCGTCCTGGCCCGCGAGCCGGCCGAAGTCCGGGATCTGCGCGGGCGGCGGCGGGAGCGTCAGCTCGTAGTGGCGGTAGAGCTGGAGCTCCTGCTCGGGGGAGAGGTGCCGGCCCACGCCGAAGTCCGGGGCGTCCTTGATGAGGGAGCGCTCGAAGGGGATGTGCAGACCGTCGTCGGCCAGCTCGCTCGGCTCCAGCGGGACGAAGGCGTCCCGGCTGAACAGTCCGGTGCGGACGGCCGCCCACTCGGGGATGCCGGTCGCGTCGTCCAGGTACACCTCGTCCACGGTTCCGATCTTGTGTCCGTTCCGGTCGAACGCCTTGCGGCCGATCAGGCTGCGCGGATCGATGTCGGTCTGCACGGTCCCTCCAACTGGTCGCAACTGCTCTACACCCCTACGAAAGTGCACAACTGCGATGTCGGCCACTTGAGCGATGACAGCGACAACGGCGCTGGTAGGCTGGCTGTGGCTGTCGACACCGTGCGGGAGAGTCCTCCGGATGAAATTCCGGGGGCGCCGAAGGAGCAAATCCTCCCCGGAATCTCTCAGGCACCCGGTACCGCGCGGGCGAGGTCACTCTGGAAAGCAGGGCGGGACGCCGACGGCATCCGCTCTCACCGACGGTGAAAGCCGGCGTGCCCCCGGGCGTGCCGGTGAAGCTCTCAGGTTGAGATGACAGAGGGGGAGGCCGTCCGGGCACCCGCGCCGTGGTGCCCCTCGCAGGTCGTGACGACCAGGAGGCCCCCGCATCATGACCGCCAACCGCACTCCGCTCTCCGAGCTCGAGCAGGGAATCCCCTTCGAGCAGCGGCACATCGGACCCGACGCCGAGGCGCGGGCCAAGATGCTCGCCCAGGTCGGGTACGCCTCGCTCGACGAGCTGACGGCCGCCGCGGTGCCGGACGTCATCAAGAACGCCGAGGCGCTGGACCTCCCCGGCGCCCGCACCGAGGCCGAGGTCCTCGCCGAGCTGCGCACCCTCGCCGGTCGCAACCAGGTCCTGGCCCCGATGATCGGCCTCGGCTACTACGGCACCTTCACGCCGCCGGTCATCCTCCGCAACGTCATGGAGAACCCGGCCTGGTACACGGCGTACACGCCCTACCAGCCGGAGATCTCGCAGGGCCGCCTGGAGGCGCTGCTCAACTTCCAGACGATGGTCGCCGACCTCACCGGGCTGCCGACCTCCGGCGCCTCCCTCCTCGACGAGGGCACCGCCGCCGCCGAGGCCATGTCGCTCGCGCGCCGCGTCGGCAAGGTGAAGAACGGCGTCTTCCTGGTCGACGCCGACGCGCTGCCGCAGACCATCGCCGTGATCGAGACCCGCGCCGAGCCGACGGGTGTCGAGGTCGTCGTCGCCGACCTCTCCGACGGCATCCCCGCCGAGATCGCCGAGCGCGGCGTCTTCGGCGTGCTCCTCCAGTACCCGGGCGCCTCCGGCGCCGTCCGCGACATCAAGCCGCTGATCGACGCCGCCCACGAGCTCGGCGCGATCGTCACCGTCGCCGCCGACCTGCTCGCGCTCACCCTGCTCGCCTCGCCCGGCTCGCTCGGCGCCGACATCGCCGTCGGCACCACCCAGCGCTTCGGCGTGCCGATGGGCTTCGGCGGCCCGCACGCCGGCTACATGGCCGTCCAGGACAAGCACGCCCGGTCGCTGCCCGGCCGCCTGGTCGGCGTCTCCGTCGACGCCGACGGCAACAAGGCGTACCGCCTCGCCCTGCAGACCCGCGAGCAGCACATCCGCCGCGAGAAGGCCACCAGCAACATCTGCACCGCCCAGGTGCTCCTCGCCGTCATGGCCGGCATGTACGCCGTCTACCACGGCCCGGACGGCCTGAAGCAGATCGCGCAGCGCACCCACCGGTACGCCGCGATCCTCGCCGCCGGCCTCACCGCCGGGGGCGTCGAGCTCACCCAGGGCGCCTTCTTCGACACCGTCACCGCCCGCGTGCCCGGCCGCGCCGACGCCGTCGTCGCCGTCGCCCGCGAGGCCGGCGTCAACCTGTACCGGGTCGACGCCGACCACGTCTCCGTCTCCTGCGACGAGACCACCGGCCGCGAGCAGCTCGCCGCCGTCTGGGCCGCCTTCGGCGTCACCGCCGGCGTGGAGGCCCTGGACGCCGCCACCGAGGACGCCCTCCCGGCCGCGCAGCTGCGCTCCGACGCGTACCTGACCCACCCGGTCTTCCACGCGCACCGCTCCGAGACCGCCATGCTGCGCTACCTGCGCCGCCTCGCGGACCGCGACTACGCGCTCGACCGCGGCATGATCCCGCTCGGCTCCTGCACCATGAAGCTGAACGCGACCACCGAGATGGAGCCGGTGACCTGGCCCGAGTTCGGCCAGATCCACCCCTTCGCGCCGATCGAGCAGGCCCAGGGCTACGTCACGCTCATCACCGAGCTGGAGGAGCGTCTGGCCGAGGTCACCGGGTACGACAAGGTGTCGATCCAGCCGAACGCCGGTTCGCAGGGCGAGCTGGCCGGTCTCCTCGCGGTCCGCGCCTACCACCGCGCCAACGGCGACGAGCAGCGCACCGTCTGCCTCATCCCGTCCTCCGCGCACGGCACCAACGCCGCCTCCGCCGTGATGGCCGGCATGCGGGTCGTCGTCGTGAAGACCGCCGAGGACGGCGAGGTCGACGTCGAGGACCTGCGCGCCAAGATCGAGCAGCACCGCGACGAGCTCGCCGTGCTCATGATCACCTACCCGTCGACGCACGGCGTCTTCGAGGAGCACGTCGCCGACATCTGTGCCGCCGTGCACGAGGCCGGCGGCCAGGTGTACGTCGACGGCGCCAACCTCAACGCCCTGGTCGGCCTCGCCAAGCCGGGCCACTTCGGCGGCGACGTCTCGCACCTCAACCTGCACAAGACCTTCTGCATCCCGCACGGCGGCGGCGGCCCGGGCGTCGGCCCGGTCGGCGTGCGCGCGCACCTCGCCCCGTACCTGCCGAACCACCCGCTCCAGCCCACCGCGGGCCCGGAGACCGGCGTCGGCCCGATCTCGGCCGCCCCGTGGGGCTCCGCCGGCATCCTGCCCATCTCCTGGACGTACGTCCGCCTGATGGGCGGCGAGGGCCTCAAGCGCGCCACCCAGGTCGCCGTCCTCGCGGCGAACTACATCGCCAAGCGCCTGGAGCCGCACTACCCGGTGCTCTACACCGGCCCGGCCGGCCTGGTCGCCCACGAGTGCATCGTCGACCTGCGCCCGCTGACCAAGGCGACCGGCGTCACCGTCGACGACATCGCCAAGCGCCTGATCGACTACGGCTTCCACGCGCCGACCATGTCCTTCCCGGTCGCCGGCACGCTGATGATCGAGCCGACCGAGTCCGAGGACCTGGCCGAGCTGGACCGCTTCTGCGACACGATGATCGCGATCCGCGCCGAGATCGAGAAGGTCGGCTCCGGCGAGTGGCCGGCCGAGGACAACCCGCTGCGCAACGCCCCGCACACCGCGGCCGCGCTCGGCGGCGAGTGGGCCCACGCCTACGACCGTGACGTGGCGGTCTTCCCGGCCGGCGTCTCGGCCGCCGACAAGTACTGGCCGCCGGTCCGCCGCATCGACGGCGCCTTCGGCGACCGGAACCTGGTCTGCTCCTGCCCGCCGCTGGACGAGTACGACCACTGACCGCAGGCATGACAGAGGGCCGGTCCGGAGTCTCCTCCGGGCCGGCCCTCCGTGCTGCGCCCGAGCGGTGTCTCAGGCCGCCGTCGTCACCCGGCCCGTCGTCAGCGGCCGGTGCGGAGCGATGATCTGCCCGTCCGGCAGCAGTTCGCCGGTGTCCTCGAAGAGCAGGACGCCGTTGCACAGCAGGCTCCACCCCTGCTCCGGATGGCAGGCCACCGGGCGGGCGGCCTCACGGTCGGCGGAGTCGGCGGTGGGACAGGCAGGCTGGTGCTGGCACATGGGTGGGTTCTTTCGCTGCGTCGTGGTGGTTGTCCTGCGGCTCTTCGCGCTCATGGCCGCCCCCGTCGGTCGGTTCGGTTCCGGTCCCAGTCTTGCCGCACGGACGGTCTTCCGCAGGTATTTCGCGTCAGCTCGTCCGCTCCTGGGAAGACGCATCACCCGCAGGGGCGGTTCACGTCAACACCCCGGCCTTTTCGGGTGGTTCGGGGTGGCCCGAGCGGGCTAGTCCGTCCGGGAAGGGTGTTCGGTGACGGTGTTCGGACGGGGGTTCCGGACAGCAGTGCGCCCCGTGACCCGGGTGGGTCACGGGGCGGTGCGCGCGGAGCGGATCAGGCGGGCGCCGCGGAGCCGAGCAGCGGCGGCGGCGCGAGTCGCGTACTGAGCACGGGCAGCAGATCGGCCACCCGGTAGGGGCGGTTGGCGGCGATGCCGGGCGGTGCCGGGGCGAGCGGCACCAGGACGTCGGCGGCCGCCGCGTCCGGTTCCGTGCCGTCCGGGTCCGGCTCGGCGTGCAGCCACAGCGTCAGCATGTACAGCTCCGGCACCGAGAGCAGCCGCGGCTGGTAGGTGCCGGGCAGCGCCTCCGCCTGGACCAGGGCCCGCTCCGTGGCGGCGACGTACGGTCCCTCGAAGAAGTGCGAGAAGGACCAGCCGTCCGGGGTGAGCATGCTGTCCGCGGCCGCGATCGCCCGGTCCCCGCTGCGGATCAGGAAGCGCCAGCCGACGAGCCGGGTGCCGGGCGCCTGTCCCGGCGTCCCGGAGAGCCTCAGCACGTGGACGGGCAGCGGGAGTTCGGGACTCAGCGGTCCCGGCGCGGCCCGCAGGGCCGGGGTGCGGGCCTCGCGTACGGCCGTGGGCGAGCCGAGTGCCGCGAGGACACTGCGGAGGGCCGGCGCGGGGGCCGGGGAGGGTCGGAGCATCGTGTGGGTCGCCTCTCGCTCAGGAGACACGGGGATACGGGTTCGCGCTGCGGGGTGGGTTCGACGGCGCTGTCGGCGGCGGGGGCGGAGCGGGGGGCCATGGGTCGTGGCCGTCGCCGGCGCTCTGCCTCGTCCGCGGAGTTTATACGACACGTGTTCACAGATTGTTTCCGCTAGACGCCGCCGATATTCCTGACAAGGCGGCATCAGGTCGTATGCGTCGGGTCGCGGCGCGGAATCGGAGCGAAGACAGGATCTCCGTCCTCGCATTCTCCGGCAAGCCGGACGTCAGAATTCCGAAAGCCCGGCCGATCGCACCGGCGGACCGATATGACAGTGGTATATGTCGTCGGCCGGTCCGGAGGCGGAGAGGCACGCGGCGACAGGTGCGTACCAGACTATCCGCGGAGCGGCCGGAAAAGCAGGCGTTGTCGATCAGTGGCGTGGGCATCATCGTCCGTACGCGCGGCCCGCCCGGGGCCGCCCGCGGGAGGGACGCCTCGATGGGGGAGAAGGTCGCGACGGACGGGTTCGGCCCGGCCGACCGTCAGCGCTACCGGCGCAAGCTCCAGCAGTGTCTGGCGGGGCTCGCCCGGCTCCTCGCGGAGCAGCGCTTCGACCGCCCGCGGAACCTCATGGGCGTCGAGATCGAACTCAATCTCGCCGGCCCGGACGGACTCCCGCGGATGCTCAACGAAGCCGTCCTCGAAAAGATCGCGAGCACCGATTTCCAGACCGAACTCGGAATGTTCAACCTGGAACTCAACATCGCCCCGCGCCGGCTCGGCGGCCATGTTTTCGACCGGCTCGCGGAAGAGCTCAGAACCGGACTGGGTTATGCCGACCGCAAGGCGGCCGAAGTCGACGCCGGGGTCGTCATGATCGGCATTCTGCCGACCCTCTCCCAGCGTGAGCTCGTCTTCGAGAACCTTTCCTCGGCCGACCGCTACGCCCTGCTCAACGACCAGATCCTCACCGCCCGCGGGGAGCAGATCACCCTCGACATCCAGGGCGTCGAACGGCTCCGGCACGCCTCGGAGTCGATCATCGCGGAGGCCGCCTGCACCTCGGTCCAGCTGCACCTCCAGGTCACCCCGGCCCGCTTCTCCTCGGTCTGGAACGCCGCCCAGGCGGCGGCCGGCGTGCAGATAGCCCTCGGCGCCAACTCGCCCTTCGTCTTCGGCCGCGAGGTGTGGCGGGAGTCCCGCGCGCCGCTCTTCACGCAGGCGACCGACACCCGTCCGCCCGAGCTCCAGTCCCAGGGGGTCCGGCCGCGCACCTGGTTCGGCGAGCGGTGGGTGGACTCGGTGTACGACCTCTTCGAGGAGAACGTGCGCTACTTCCCCTCGCTGCTGCCGCTCTGCGACGAGGAGGACCCGCTGCGCGTCCTCGACGAGGGCGGGGTGCCGCAGCTCAAGGAGCTGGTCCTGCACAACGGCACCGTCTACCGCTGGAACCGGCCGGTCTACGGCTGGGTCGACGGGGTCCCGCACCTGCGGGTGGAGAACCGGGTGCTGCCCGCCGGTCCCACCGTCACCGACGTCCTGGCCAACGCCGCCTTCTACTACGGGCTCGTCCGCTCCCTCGCCGACGACCCGCGCCCGCTGTGGAAGCGGATGGCCTTCGAGGACGCCGAGGCCAACTTCGACGCCGCCTGCCGGTACGGCATCGAGGCGGAGCTGCGTTGGCCCCGGCCCGGCCGCGCGGGCGGGATCGCCACCCAGCCCGCCGTGCGGCTCGTCCTCGACGAGCTGCTGCCGCTGGCCGCGGCGGGGCTGGACGCCTGGCACATCGACCCGGCGGACCGCGACCTCTACCTGGGCGTGATCGAGCAGCGGTGCCGGCGCCGGGTGAACGGCGCGTCCTGGCAGGCCGACACCTTCCACCGGGCCCTGGAGTCCGGTCTCGACCGGGAGGCGGCGCTGGCGGCGACGACCCGGCGGTACCGGGAGCTGATGCTGGCGGGGGAGCCGGTGCACACCTGGCCGGTGGGGGCCGAGGGGGCGTGAGGGAAGGTCCCGGGCGGCCCTGGATGGCGTTCCCGGTGTGCCGTCGCGCATGATCGTCGTACGGGGGGCCGAGGCGGGTCCCCGCGGCGGTCGCGACGGGAACGGGAGACGGGCGTGGTGTCGGAACAACGGGTCGTGGACGCGGCCCCGCCCCCGGGCGGACTCTCGCGGCGGATGCTGCGCTCCGAGACGCTCATCGTGCTCGCGCTCTCGCTCGGGGCGAGCGCGGTCTCCTCGCTGATCAGCTTCGTCGGCTCGCTGACCCGGCCCGGCTCGCTCAAGGAGCAGGCCGCGACCCTCAACGGCTCGTACGCCCCCGGGCGCCCCTGGCTCGACCTCACCTGGCAGCTCTTCGGGATCGCGACGGCCCTGGTGCCGGTGGTGCTCGTGGCGCACCTGCTCCTGCGGGAGGGGGCCGGGCTGCGGGCCATCGGCTTCGACCGGACCCGGCCGTGGCCGGACCTGGGGCGCGGGGCGCTGGTGGCGGCCGGCATCGGGAGCGCCGGCCTCGCCTTCTACCTGGCGGCGCGGGCCTCGGGCTTCAACCTGACGGTGGTGCCCGAGTCGCTGCCCGACGTGTGGTGGAAGTACCCCGTCCTGATCCTCTCGGCGATCCAGAACTCCGTCCTGGAGGAGGTCATCGTCGTCGGCTATCTGCTGCGCCGGCTGGGGCAGTTGGGCTGGTCGCCGATGGCCGCGCTGCTGGCGAGCTCGGTGCTGCGCGGCTCGTACCACCTCTACCAGGGCATCGGCGGCTTCATCGGCAACCTGGTGATGGGCGTCGTCTTCGTGCTGCTCTACCGGCGGTGGGGGCGGGTGGGGCCGCTGGTGGTCGCCCACGCGCTGCTCGACATCGTGGCCTTCGTGGGCTACGGGCTGCTGGCGGGGAAGGTGGACTGGCTGCCGACCGTCTGAGCGGGGGAGACCGGAGGGGGCGTACGGCATCGGTGCCGTACGCCCCCTTCGTCGTACCGGTGTCGCGCGCGGGTGCCTCAGGCGTGCAGGTCGCCCTCGATGACCGTCACCGCGTGGCCGGTCAGCAGGGTGCGGTCGCCGCGCAGGCGGGTGCGGACCAGGCCCGTGCGGGCTCCGCCCTGGAAGCCGGTGAGCTCGTCGCGGCCGAGGCGGGCGGACCAGTACGGGGCGAGCGCGGTGTGGGCGCTGCCGGTCACCGGGTCCTCGGGGATGCCGACGCCGGGTAAGAAGCCCCGGGAGACGAAGTGGTAGCCGTTCCCGGGGTCGGCGGCGAGCGCGGTCGCGATCACGCCGCGGGAGGAGTGCGCCACGAGGGCGGCGAGGTCGGGGACGAGACCGCGGACGGTGGCCTCGTCGCGCAGCTCGACCACCAGGTCGCCGATGTGGTCGGGGGTGTCGTGGACGGCGAGGATCTCGGCGCCGAGCGCCTCCGCCAGGCCGGCCGGGACCGGGGCCGGGGTGAGCGGGGCGGTCGGGAAGTCCATGGTGATGGAGCCGTCCGCCTCGGCGACCGCGCCGAGCACGCCCGAGTGGGTGGCGAAGCGGACCGGTCCGGTCGTCGCGCCGGTGGAGTGGAGGACGTGGGCGGTGGCCAGGGTGGCGTGGCCGCACATGTCGACCTCGGTGGTGGGGGTGAACCAGCGCAGCGCCCAGTCGGCCTCGCCGCCGGCCGGCAGCGGGTGCGCGAAGGCGGTCTCGGAGAGGTTGACCTCGGCGGCGACCTTCTGGAGCCAGGTGTCGTCCGGGAAGGAGTCGAGGAGGAGGACTCCGGCGGGGTTGCCGGAGAAGGGCCGGTCGGTGAAGGCGTCGACGATTCGGATGCGCATGACCGGGACCGTACCGGCGGCGGGAGAGGGCGGGCCAAGGCCAATCCGGGACGACTGGACCCGGAACCGCTCCGCGACGGACGGTCGGTGGTTGCTCGCCGAACACTTCCGATATATCGTTGAAGCATCGCGACAGTTCAACGATGGATTCTCACGGAAGGAGCGTTGCGATGCGTTCACATGGACACGACCACGGACACGAGTTCGGTCAGGGTCCCGGCCACGGTGCCGGGCGCGGACACTGCGGGCCCGGACCGCGGGGCGAATTCGAGGGACGGCGTGCCGCCTTCGGGCCCTTCGGCCCCGGTTTCGGCGGCGGGCCCGGTTTCGGCGGCGGCCCCTTCGGGCGCGGCCGGGGCGGCGGCCGGGGGAGGGCGCGGCGCGGTGACGTGCGCGCCTCGATCCTGGCGCTGCTCAAGGACCGGCCGATGCACGGCTACGAGATGATCCAGGAGATCGGCGAGCGCAGCGGCGGGGCCTGGAAGCCCAGCCCCGGCTCGGTCTATCCGACCCTCCAGATGCTGGAGGACGAGGGGCTGATCGTCAGCGCGAGCGAGGGCGGCAAGAAGCTCTTCTCGCTCACCGACTCCGGGCGCGAGGAGGCCGAGGCCGGTGCGGAGGCCCCCTGGGAGGAGGCCGGCCGCGGTGTCGACTGGGAGGCGATGAACGAGGTCCGGCAGGCCGGTTTCGGTCTGATGGAGGCGTTCGGGCAGGTCTGGAAGACCGGCAGCGCCGAGCAGCGGCAGAAGGCCGTCGCGGTCATCAACGAGGCCCGGAAGAAGCTGTACCTCATCCTCGCCGACGAGCACTGAGCGGCGGCGGGACGACGAAGGGCGCCGCGCGGGGGGGGCCGCCCCCCCGGGGCGCCCGCCCGCGGCGGGGGGCGCCCCGCCCCCCCCAGCGCGGGGGGGGCGGGGCGAGAGACAGCG
>NZ_JBHYKM010000108.1:20197-21379 GCF_042741435.1 Streptomyces sp. NPDC058955
CGCCCCCCTCCCTGCGGCGGGGGAACGCGCGCCCAGGCCGGAGAGCTTGCGCAGCGACTCGTTCAGCGCCGCCGTCGCCGAGTCCCTCAGCTTGCCGGCCATGAGCGAGACCGCCGCGCCGGTGAACTCGCCGTCGATGCGGACCGTCGTCGCCCCGCCCTCGTCGGCGAGCGAGTAGCGGGTGCCGACGATCACGCCCATCGGGCCCTTGCCGCGGATGGCGAGGGTCCGGCCGTCCTCCAGCTCCTCGACCGTCCACAGCACCTCGGCCGGGAAGCCCATGAGCTTCATGTTCTCGGTGAACGTGGACCCGGCCGCCAGGGTCTCGGGGCCGCCGTTCGGGAAGCTGGTGTGGGTGGCGTTCCACTCCCCGTACGAACCGAAATCGGTGAGGCGTTCCCACACCTTCCCGGCCGGTGCCTCGATCCGTGCCTCCGCGCTGACTTCGGCCATGACGACCACCCCTTCACGCGTGCCCGCTGGGTTCTGGTGTCGCGGAACGTAGCCGTAGGGGCGTGAACATTCAATACTGATGAACCGTCAGTTCTGCGGCGGTCGGCCCCGTGCCGCCGATCCACCAGATCTCCGCCGCGTCGAAGACGTCCGAGACGCGCGGGCCGCCGTCCTCCTCGTGCCGGTGGAACGCGGCCCAGAAGAGATCGCCCGGCAGCGCCTCCCGGGGTGCGTACACCCGGTAGACGAACTGCCGGCCGTCACGCGCGGCCAGGCCCACCATCCAGAACACACAGGAAAGACGTCCGACGGCGGCACATGGTTGCGTTCCGGGCGCGAGGCAAGGCGGCGCGCGCCCCGTACGGGAATTCGTCCGGATCTCCTCCCCGAGGAGGAGGAGTCGCGCACGCGTGCACGACTCCGGTGGGACGCGGACATGGTTCTCCCGTGTGATGACCCGGGCGGGCACGGCTGGTGAGGTGGGAGGGTGCACCCTCCCGTCCCGTCACGCCCCACCCCGCCCCCGGCCCCCGCCGGGCACGCGCTGCTCCTCGCCACCGTGCTCGGGGCCGCCCGCCGCCGGGCCCTGCGCGACGGCGACCGCCAGGTGGACACCGCCCACCTGCTGCACGCCCTCGTCGAGTCCGACCCCGAGACCCGCGCCGCCTTCGACGGCGAACAGCGGGTCGCGCGGGTCCTCGGTTACCTCGTCCAGCGGTCGATCGGATA
>NZ_JBHYKM010000108.1:21389-24002 GCF_042741435.1 Streptomyces sp. NPDC058955
GGGGGGGGCCCGGGACCTGGTTTCCCTCCCCCTGCGTTCTGCGGGTGTCGGGGGCCGTGGGCTGCGTGCGGGGGCGGGGGGCGGCGCCCCGCTGCCGCTGCCCGCCGTCCGGGCCGGGGACGGGACGCGGCGCCGCACCTCCCGCTGGTCCCCGGCGGCCGCGGCCGCCCTGGAGGAGGCACTGCGGCGCGCCGCGGCCCGCGGCGAGGAGCAGCCGAGCGGGCTCGACCTGCTGGCCGGACTCGCCGCCGACCCCGGCAGCCGGGCCGGCGAGGTGCTGCGGCACGCCAGGATCGACCCGCCCGCGCTCGGCGCCCGCGCCATGGCGCTCGCCGCCGGGGAGGGGCTGCCGCCGGGGTCCCTCCCGGGCGACGCGGAGCGCTGAGTTCCGTCCCGCCGGCGGGCTTTCCCGGGCCGCCGTCTCAACAGGTGCGACGGGGGTTACACGCCTGACCGGGTCCTGTCATGATGGCCCGATGCACGCGTCTCAGGGGAGAAGCGCCGGCCTGGGACTCGCCCTGGCCTCGGCCTTCGCATTCGGTGGTTCGGGAGTGGCGGCCAAGCCGCTGATCGAGGCGGGCCTCGATCCGCTCCATGTGGTCTGGCTCCGGGTGGCCGGCGCCGCGCTCGTCATGCTGCCGGTGGCCTGGCGCCACCGGGACCTGCTGCGCCGCAAGCCCGGCCTGCTCGTGGGCTTCGGCCTGCTCGCCGTCGCGGGCGTGCAGGCCTTCTACTTCGCCTCGATCTCCCGCATCCCGGTCGGCGTCGCCCTCCTCATCGAGTACCTCGCCCCGGCGCTGGTCCTCGGCTGGGTCCGCTTCGTCCAGCGGCGGCCGGTCACCCGCGCCGCCGCGCTGGGCGTGGTGCTCGCCGTCGGCGGCCTCGCCTGCGTCGTCCAGGTCTGGTCCGGCCTGAGCTTCGACCTCCTCGGGCTGCTCCTGGCGCTCGCCGCCGCCTGCTGCCAGGTCGGCTACTTCGTCCTCTCCGACCAGGGCGCCGACGAGGCCGAACCGGCCGATCCGCTCGGCGTGATCGCGTACGGCCTGCTCATCGGCGCGCTGGTGCTGACCGCGGTCGCCCGCCCGTGGGGGATGGACACCGGGGTCCTGGCCGGGCGGGCCGACCTCGACGGCACCTCCGTCCCGGCCTGGCTGCTGCTCGGCTGGATCGTCCTGATCGCCACCGTCCTCGCGTACGTCACCGGGGTCGTCTCGGTGCGCCGGCTCTCGCCGCAGGTCGCCGGTGTCGTCGCCTGCCTGGAGGCGGTCGTCGCGACCGTCCTCGCCTGGGTGCTGCTCGGCGAGCACCTGGAGGCGCCGCAGCTCGCCGGCGGCGCGCTCGTCCTCGTCGGCGCCTTCATCGCCCAGTCCACCGCGCCGAAGCCGCCGTCGGAGGGGCCCGTCGCCGGGTCGGACGGCCCGGACGCCGCCGAGGGCGCCGGGCGCGAGGGCGAGTTGTCGGGCGGTCGGACCGCGCCGTAGGGTGCCGGACATGCATGCGACCGTGCTTCCGCCGCCCGCCGCCTAGCGCGCGCGGCACCTTCTCCGAGGACGACGACCGGGCCCGGGCGGGCGATCACGCCCCCGGGCGGTCCGTCGCCGCCCGCGCGCGGAGCGAGCGACCACCCTTCACCCGGTCCGTCCGCACGGACCGTCCTCACGGAGAAACCACGTGTCGAACACGCAGTCCTTCCTCGCCGCGGAGTCCTCTGCCGCGGACTCCGCCCTCCCCGTCGGCCGCAGCCTGCTCTACCTCGTCGTCGCCGGCATCGCCTGGGGCACCGCCGGCGCCGCCGGCTCCCTGGTCTTCCGCAACAGCGACATGGGGCCGCTGGCCCTCTCCTTCTGGCGCTGCGCCGGCGGCCTCCTGCTGCTGCTCGCCGTACCGGCGCTGCGGTCGCTGCGGCGCGGCCGGGCGCGGACGGCCACCCCCGCCGGCCCCGCCGCCGAGCCCCGCCGGACCCGGCTGATCCGGATCGTCGGCGCCGGGCTCGGGCTCGCGGTCTTCCAGACCGCCTACTTCGCCGCCGTCGAGGCCACCGGGCTCGCCGTCGGCACCGTCGTCACCCTCGGCGCCGGCCCCGTCCTCATCGCGATCGGCGCCCGCGTCACCATGGGCGAGCGCCTCGGCCTCGGCGGCCTCGCCGCCGTCACCGGCGCGCTCGCCGGGCTCGCCGTCCTCGTCCTGGGCGGCGGGGGAGCCGAGGTCCGGCTCGCGGGCGTCGGCTACGCGGTGCTCTCCGCCGCCGGATTCGCCTTCCTCACGCTGCTCACCCGGTGGCTCGGCCGCACCGGCGCCGGCGCGGCCGGCTCGCTCGCGAGCACCGCGTGGACCTTCGGCGTCTCGGCGGTCGTCGTGCTGCCCCTGGCGGTCGTCGAGGGGCTGCTGCCGCACACCGAGGACGTCGTCCGGCTGCTGCTCCTGCTGCTGTACGTGGCGGCGATCCCGACGGCGCTCGCCTACGCCCTGTACTTCGCCGGGGCGGCGGTCGTCCGGGCCGCCACCGTCTCCGTGATCATGCTCCTGGAGCCGGTCAGCGCCGCGCACCACACCCGCAACCAGCACGGCGGCGCGGGTCAGGCGACAACCAAGAGATGGCCCGGGGGTCGGAAC
>NZ_JBHYKM010000108.1:24012-26977 GCF_042741435.1 Streptomyces sp. NPDC058955
CGGTGCGCGGCCGGGCCCCGCGCCGCCCGCGCGCACGCGGGCGGGCGAGGAGCTGACGGCGACGACCGTGCTCGGCACGGTGCTGCTGCTCGCGGCCGTCACCGGGCTCGCCCTCGCGGAGGCGCGGACGGCGGCCGAGCGGCGCCGGAGCGCGCAGCCCGCGGCCGTGTAGCGCGGAGGACGAACGGCCGACCGGGCTTTCAGGATCCGGCGGCCAGGCGGCGCAGCTGGTGGGCCCGGGCGGCGAGGTCGCCCGGGCCGGCCCGCTCGGCCAGCCGGTCCGCGATCCGGGCCCGCACCTCGTCCGGCTTGTTGCCCGCGTACTTGAACTTCGCCCGGACCTCCGTCACCTCCAGGCACAGCCCCCGGATGCCGGGGAGCAGCCGTCCGAACGGCGCCTCGCCCGGGGTGACGGGGACGGTCCCGCCCTCCGGCTGGAAGTGGGCGACCTGGCGGTTCAGCAGCTCGGCCTTCTCGGCCGGATCGTCCACCACGCGCGCGGTGCAGCGCAGTTGCACCGCCGCGTAGTACGACGTGGGCGTGGCGTGCTCGGTGGGCGCGCCCTCGGGCGCCGTCCAGGGGCCGGGCGCGTACACGTAGTCGTCGACCACGCTGAGCACCACCCGCGGGTCGGCCTCCAGGGCGCGCCAGAGGGGGTTGGGGCGGGCGAGGTGGAGCAGGGCGCGGCCGTACGGGCCGGGCTCCGCCTCGTACCGGAAGTGGGTCGGCTGCACCCAGGGCGGGTCGCCGGGCAGGCCGTTGACGGCGAGCTGGCCGAAGTCGTGGCGGGCGAGCCACTCCTGCCACTCGGCGTCGTCCGTGGCGGCGTCCCAGGGGTGGATGAGCATGCCGGTCCCCCTCAGAGCGCGGTCAGGTAGTCGGGCAGGGCGATCGCCGGGTCCAGGTCCGCCGACGGGACCGGGGTGCCGGTGCGCGGCGCGACCGGGACCACGCCGGCCCAGTGCGGCAGCGCCAGGTCCTCGGCGTCGTCGTTCGGCCCCGCGGCGCGGACCTTCGCCGACACCTCCTCCAGGTCGAGCCGGATGACGGCGGTGGCGGCCAGTTCCTTGGTGTTCGCGGGCCGCGCGTCGGCGGAGCGGCCGGGGACGACCTGGTCGACGAGCGCGTCGAGGGCGGTGCGCAGCTCCTCGGGGTCGGTGACCTGGCGGGCGATGCCGTGGACGACGACCGAGCGGTAGTTGAGCGAGTGGTGGAAGGCGGAGCGGGCCAGGACCAGGCCGTCGACGTGGGTGACCGTGAGGCAGACGGGCAGGCCGGGGGAGTCGGCCGGGCCGCCGGGGCCGGTGGCGGTCGCCGCGGGGCGCGTGCCGGCCATGCGGAGCGGGCGGGAGCCGGTGGAGCCGTGGACGTACAGCCGCTCGCCGATCCGGCCGTAGAGGGTGGGGAGCACGACGGGCGCCCCGTCCCGTATGAAGCCGAGGTGGCACACGTACCCCTCGTCGAGGATCGCGTGCACGAGCGCCCGGTCGTACGAGGCACGCTGCCGGGAGCGGGTCGGCACGGTCCGGTCGGTGGGGGTGTAGTCCGCGAGGCGTCCGGGGGTGGTGGTCGTGGCGCTCATGGCGGCCCCTTTGCGATCCCTATTGCACTAGTGCATAATCTGGTTTGTGCTAGGAGAGTATCGGATCGAAGGTCGTCGCGCATCGGAGATCGCCGCCAGCGTGGAGCGGGGGGTGGGGACGGGGGCGCTGGAGCCCGGCCGGTCGCTGCCGCCGCTGCGGGAGCTGGCCGCCGAGCTGGGCGTCAACCCGAACACCGTCGCCGCCGCCTACCGGACCCTGCGCGAGCGCGGGGTGATCGAGACCGACGGGCGGCGCGGCAGCCGGGTGCGGCCGCGCCCCGCCACCACCGCGCGCGGCTCGCTGCGCGTCGAGGCGCCGCCCGGCGTCCGGGACCTCAGCGGCGGCAATCCCGACCCCGCGCTGCTGCCGCCGCTCGGTCCGGCCCTCGCCGAGGCGGCCCGGCGGTACGCCGAGCGGCCCGGGCTCTACGGGGAGGCGCCCGTCGACCCGGAGTTCGCCCGGCTCGCCCGCGAGGCCTTCGACGCCGACGGCGTCCCCGACGGGCCGGTCGGGGTGGCGTCCGGCTCTCTCGACGCCATCGAGCGGGTCCTCGCCGTCCACCTCAGGCCCGGCGACGCCGTCGCCGTCGAGGACCCCGGCTGGGGCAGCCTCCTCGACCTGGTCCCCGCCCTCGGGCTCCGCCCCGTCCCCGTCGCCGTCGACGACGACGGCCCGCGCACCGCCGACGTCGAGCGGGCGCTCGCGCGCGACGGGGTCCGCGCGGTGATCGTCACCGACCGCGCCCAGAACCCCACCGGCGCCTGCCTCGGCGCCGCCCGCGCCGCGGAGCTGCGCCGCGTCCTCGCCGCGCACCCCGGGGTGCTGCTCGTCGAGGACGACCACGGCCACGGCATCGTCAGCCGGCCGCTGCGGCCGCTCGCCGGGGTCACCGGCCGCTGGGCGCTGGTCCGCTCGGTCGCCAAGGCGTACGGGCCGGACCTGCGCATCGCCGCCTTCACCGGCGACCACGAGACCGTCGACCGCGTCCTCGGCCGGCAGCGCCTCGGCCCCGGCTGGGTCAGCCGGCTCCTCCAGCAGGCCGTCGTCCACCTGTGGAGCACCGGCGCGGTCGATCCGGAGACGGTCGCCGACGCGTACGGGGAACGGCGCGACGCCCTGGTCCGGGAGCTCGCCCGGCGGGGCGTCGAGGCGCACGGGCGCAGCGGCATGAACGTCTGGGTGCCGGTCGCCGACGAGACCGGCGCCGTCGCGCGGCTGCTCGGCGCGGGCTGGGCGGTCGCCCCCGGCGCCCGCTTCCGCATCGCCACCGGGCCGGCCGTCCGCCTCACGGTCTCCCCGCTCGCCCCCGACGACATCGGCCCGCTGGCCGACGCCGTCGCGGACGCCGCGGGCCCGGCCCCGGCCCGCAGCTACGGCTGAGG
>NZ_JBHYKM010000109.1:0-7788 GCF_042741435.1 Streptomyces sp. NPDC058955
GAACGATGATCCACTGGGCCATGGCTAACAAAATGAGCCGCGAACTCACCGGAGAATCCGCACCAACCTGGCGAATCGAAACGGACATGCCCCCCCACACCGGCGTGAATGTTGATCAGATGCCCTCTGAGAGAGGCAGGCGAAGGCTGCTTCCTCGCAGAAAGTCGGTTCAAGCGACACGCAGACTGTCAGTGACTCCTTCTACGATTCCGGCCGTGAACACAGATGATCTTTCATGGCAGGCCCACAACTATGGTGGCGTGCATCCCCGGAAAGTGGACCTCCTGCTGGAGCACGGCCACCTGGACCTGATGATCCGGGCAGCGGAGGAGCGCGGTGAGTGGTTCTGCGCGGAGCGCGCGGCGCAGGAGCTGTGCCGGACGGGTGCGTTCGTTCGGGCTCTCGATGTGATGGAGCCGTTTGCCGCTCTCGGGTGGCAGCCTGCCCTCTGGGCGAAGGCGAACGTGCTGTTGTGGGCGGGCCGGACGGATGAGGGCCTGGATCTGGTCTGCCCGGACGAGAAGGGGCGTACTTCGGAGTACGTGTGCCGGGACTTCGCCGAACTGCTCATCAGGGCGGGGCGTGTTGACGAGGCGATCGATCTGCTCGTGCCGCACCTTGGGGGGTGGTGGCCCCGCTGGGTGCTGGTGGAGATCACCGAAGGGCAGGGCCGCGACGAGCGGGTGCTGGAGTTGATTGCCCCGCACGCCGATACCGCGCGGGAAGCTCTTGAGCAGAGCCGTTGGGCTTCCAACGACGAGGAGGTCCTGGTACTCCAGGCTCGGATGCTGGAACGTATGGGCCGCGTTGACGAGGCAATCCGCGTCTTCGGTGCGGACATCGCCGCCAATCGTTATGGCACGCAGAACACCCTGACCGCCTACGCCGAACTGTTGTCACGCCACGGCCGGCTCGACGACCTGCGCGAGCTGGCCACCGGAGAGCACGCACACACCGTTCTGGACATCTTCGCCGGTGCACTCCGCGACTGCGGTCGGCCCGGGGAGGCGGAGGCGGTGATGCGCGAGGCCATTGCCGCTGACGACTGGGTCGGGTACCGGGCCTGGCTCTCTGCGGTCTTGCTGCAGGACGGCCGGCTGGACGACGCGATCACTGTGGCCGAGCCCGGCTTCAGCTGGTACGACTGCTCCAACCTCCTGGCCCCACTCGTCCAGCAGCTTCTCGACCGTCCCAAGGAACTGCTCCACCTCCTGGACCACCCGCTCACCATTGCCCACCATGGCCACGAGGAGTTCCAGCACTGGTGGCGGGCCTTCGCCCTCGCCGGCCTCGGTCGCGCCGAGGAGGCGATCGCCGTGGTCGAAGCGCACCCGGACCCGTTCAGCAACCCCCGCCTCGTGAGAGCCGACCTCCTCAAAACCGCCGGCCACCTCGCACAAGCCGCGGCGGAACTGCGGGACCTGGGCACCGTCGAAGCGCGAGAGGATCTGTTCGAGATCCTGGTCAAGCAAGGGCGAGCGGCCGAGGCGGTGACGACCCACCCGACCGTCGCCGAACAGCGTGCCGCCAGGGCGAAGACCGTACCCGTCCCCCTGCGGGAGGACGGGTACTCCACGGAACCCCCCTTCTAGACGATGGGGGCGGGCTGACCAGCAAGACGCGGCCTGGCAGGCGAGGGCGAGCTTGCCCGTTCGCATGGCCAGGACACGCCATCGCTTCAGCCGGTAGCTACAGCGTGCGACTGAGCTGCGCTGCTTGTATGCCTCGGCGTCGCAGGCGGGCGGGCAGCCGCTGGCGAGGCCTCGTCATCCCGCAGCCCTCTGATCAGGCTGTCGTCGGCGGGCAAGCAGCGTGGATCCGCGGCGGCCAGGCCGCCG
Source organism: Streptomyces sp. NPDC058955 (assembly GCF_042741435.1). Lineage (NCBI taxonomy): Bacteria > Bacillati > Actinomycetota > Actinomycetes > Kitasatosporales > Streptomycetaceae > Streptomyces > Streptomyces sp. NPDC058955. Next base: position 1,839 of record NZ_JBHYKM010000109.1, read on the forward strand.
AAGTTCCACCCTGTCGACTACCGTGAGCGTCACGCGGTCGAGTGTGGGATCCACCGCCTCCAGAGGTACCGAGCCGTTGCCAGGCAGATACGACAAGGTAGCGGTCCGCAATGCGGCGGCCGTCCTCAAAGCAGCCATCGGCGAATGGCAGCGACCGGCAACATCAAGCGCGTCCGGAACAATTCCGCAGGCGCGGACGAGTCTCACTCGACGGCAGCATTGAGGAGAATCTGCGCCAGCTCGCGCGGCTGGGAGAACATCGGCCAATGGCCGGTGTCCATCGTGACCAGCCGCCAGCACTTGCTCTTCAGGAGCTCGGCCACATCTTCGTCGGGCTCGGCGTCGGCGGGCTCGGCACCCGGCATCACGCACAGGATGTATGTCGCCGGAATTTCACCGAGCGGCCCCGCCAGCACGGCGGGCTCGGTCAGCGGGGCACCTGGGTGAGGCGTCGAGCCGCGCACGAGGCGTGCGATCTGCTCATCGGTGAGACCTTCGCCGTCGAAATGAGCAGCCGGCGCCGGCGGCCAGAACCCTCCGTTCGCCGCTATCGATGCCTCCACCGCCGCCCCGCCGTCCGGCCAGGCGGAGACGAACGACTTGCCGTCGGTCGGAACACTGGAGTCGACGAATACGACGCGGGCCAGCCGGTCACCGATCCGCTCCGCGGCCTGGCCGACCGGGATGCCCGAGTAGCTGTGACCCACCAGGACTACGTCACGCAGACCCCGGTGTTCCACCTCGGCGACGATGTCCTGGACGTGAGTCGCTTGCCCCGCCGGTATACCCCGCTTGTCAGCAAGACCGGACAGCGTCAACGGATGGACGCCGTGACCAGCCGCCCGCAGATGCGGCACCACATCGTCCCACGCCCACGCCCCGAGCCGTGCACCTGCGACCAGTACGAAATTCACCATGCCCGCACCGTAGTCGGGCAGCGCGACGATCTCCTGACAATACGTACGAGCAGCGGAACACCGTCGCACGATGCACCAACTGGCTCAAGCGATGGCGCGGCCTGACCGTGCGTGCGCGCCGACTCGCTCGCCATCGCCTACACCGCGGCTCTTCACCTCGCCGCCATCCTCTCCAGTCGGGGCGGCGACACCTATTTCCGTTCGGAAGACGAGACGCCGGCCGCAGCCGCTGTCGACGCCTGCCACGGACCTCAGGTCTCCTTCGGAGGGGTCCGGATGGTGGGGCGGCTGCCGTCGGAGCTGACAGGCTGCGTTTCGGCCTGGACGGAGAGGCCGGACTTCCCGGCCTCGGCCTGGTCATGCGTTGCCAAAGGAACGGCGATTTCAACCGCACCCGCTCCGTGATGGTCGCACCCGAGTGGGCCGACATGCGCGTCGACAGCTGCCCCGCCCCAGCCAAAGAGACCGTCCCAAGCTGATCTGGGATCGGCCGGGTCGGGGCGGTTTCGATCCAACCGCCGTCGCCGGCACTCCGCTGACGGTGCTCTCAGTCGGTTTCGATGCCTCGCGCGGCGAAGATCTCCGCCGCGTCCGGAACGGCCAGGACGCCGTCCTCCACGAAGGTGACCTCCCGCAGGTTGGGCAGCAGGGCGAGGTCGTCGAGCGAGCGGACGTCGAACAGGTCGTCCTCGCCGTCCCAGGCAGGGGCGCAGTGCCGGAAGACGTCCGCTCCCGCGTCGAAGCACAGCTCCTCGACGCTGGCGAGCAGATCGGCCGGGATCTCCAGGGCCTCGAAATGGGCCCGGGACTCCGGCAGTACTTCCGCGTGGAGGTCGTTCTTCAGGACGTAGGACGTCGGGTCGCTGATCCCCCGCTCGGCCAACAGCGCGGCCAGGTCGTAGACCGGGACGAGGAGCGGCTCAGGGCCGTACATGAGCTCCTCGATGACGAGCAGCTTGAGGTTGAAGTCGTGGAACTGGCTCATGCGACATGAGTACCACGGGGGTACGACAGAAGTTCCGCCGCACGGCTTCAGGGGCGAGGCCTGGACCTGGTCGCGGAACTGCTGGGCCAGTCCCTGGCAGCCGGCATCGACTTCAGACCTGACCGCCGGGTATCGCTCGCACAGGTCGCAGATGCCCACGGTCTTCACCGCTGTCTGGTCGGCAGCGGCCGGATCTCAGGGGGGCGCGGGCGATCGTGGGGCGGTCCACGCCGTTGATCCGGCCGGTGGACGCCCACTGACGATGCGGGCCGGACCCGGCTTCCTCCAGACGGCCGCGACTCCCTGCGGTTGTGCAGTAGGCCCTCCTCTGAGGCCATCCACGCATGAGCCAAGTCGTCGACCAGCGTGCCGAGTCGACGGGGCGGCTGAAGGCCGGTGAAGACAGGGGTTCATGGCCGTGCGACCAAGACAAGAATTGCGTCACATCAACATCCAGCCCGCACATCTCCCCTCACATCACGGCCCCCAGAGACTGTCGAGCGCGCCCACGGCCGCACAGATGTGGCCCGGGCCGCCCACCCCTCCCGGCGCACCACCAGGAGAGCAGCCCCTTCACTTCGCGCGTGTGCATGCCCAGGTTGTGTTCGACGCGCAGGGGCCACACCCGCCACAAACGCTCAGCGACGGTCTCCTGGGCGGCGTCGGCGACGATCGCCAAGGTGGCGTTGTTCACAAGGACGGGTTCTGGCTCGCCTTCCGCGATCCGTGGACGGTGAGCGGTCTCCATGGGAAGACCAATTGGACGGAAGGTGGGTCTCAGCTGCAGACGAGGGGGCAGCCACGTCGGATCGAGTGCTGGGCAGCGCGCAGGAACAGCGCGACGTAGAAGGCTGTGTCCAGGTCCTTTCCCCACGGTCCTGTCCGGGTAGTGGCCAGTTCCTTTGCCTGGTGCATGAACCATGTGCTCAGGTCGAGGTTGTCGCATGTCGCCGGGGTTTCCGGTGGCAGATCGATGACTGCCGCCAGCTTCTCGGCGAGCGGAAGTACCTGGGGGGCGCCAGCGACCATGGAGTCGTAGTCGCTGGATTCGATGGGCAACCAGATCTCCTCATCGAGCGAGAAGGGTACGAGTACGGTCCAACCGCAGAGGGTCTCCGTTTCCTCTCGTGACAGGTGTCTCTCGCACAAGGCGAGGAACCGGGTCATGGATGGGGTCAGTTTCTCCTCGAAGGCTTGCCCTGAGCCAGGCACGAAGTCCGTCTCTGGGGGTACGTTCTTATAGGGCGACAGGCCCCGCTGCCTGAGTTCAGCGTTGAGAGCTGAGGCGACCTCGCCCCACCCGTCTTCCTCATCACCGAACCAATCCTCCGCGCCCACGCTCACCAGGTACACACCCACGTGGGGAAGCTACCTCGCGCGTCTGACATCGATGAGCGAGCCAAGAGACGCGCTTGCGTAAGAGAGCGAAGCCGGCCCGGTCGAGCATCCACGAAGGCTGGGCCGGCAGTTGCAGAGGTCCCTGCTCAGGAAGAGTCGCGGACAAGTCCTGGTTGAAGACCGCGAGAGTTCGGTCCACGAGGGTATTCGCCTCGCGAGATTCGACGGACTTTGGGTTAATCGAATGAAGCAAGCATAGGGCCGTCATCGGCTACGGGCCCGGGTCTCTCTCGCGCACAGCCTCGTCAGGCTCGTACACGGAGCAGTGGCCGCAACGCCGGAGGTGCGTGCCGCAGCCAGGGAGCGCCCGTGCAGCGTGCACGGCCCGTCCAGTGCTCGGCCTCCCGGAGCCTCGCTGTCAGTCGCGGTCGTCATAGTGCTGTTCATGATCCACGCACTTGACAGCATCGACTGGTCTTCGATGAGCCACGCATACGGTCCCGCCACCGACGTCCCCGTGTGGCTGAGGGAGATGGCCGACGCCGACGCCGGCGTACGGAACGAGGCTCTCCGGAACTTCTACAGCTCGGTTCACCACCAGGGTGACGTGTACCCCTGCACGGTGGCGAGCCTGCCGTTCCTGTTCGAGATGGCGGCGGATCCCGCCACCCCCGACCGCGCCTCGGTCATCGAACTCCTGGTCAGCGTCGGACGCGAATCCATGGACCGCGACATCGACGCCGTCTACTTCTCGCCGGAGGGCACCGAGTCGACAGCCCATGTGGACAGCGTGGCGCTGATGCGCGCGAACGCCGACGCATTCGTCCGCTACGCGGCGGACTCGGACGCGTCCGTACGCCTGGCGGCGATCGAGGGCGTCGGTCTGTTCCTCGACGACGGCGACCGCGCGGTGGAGTTTCTGCGTGCCCGGCTGCCCGTCGAGGACGGGATCGAGGAACGGCTGCTGATCGTCCGGACGATGGCCGACCTCGCGCTCCGGCTGCCGGCCGCGCACGCCGCCGCCATGGCCTGGCTCGACGCGCTGGCCGACGACACGACGTCGTCCCCCGACATCCGGCTCGCCGCCCTCGTCCACCGGGCTCGCTGCGCTCCGCAGGACATCGGGGACAACGTCGTACCGACGGCGGTCGAGCTGCTCCACCAGATCACGCCGCCCGCCCCCGAGAACGCGCCCGACGACGGCAGACGCCGGTCCGGCTCCGGAGGCTGCGCCTGCACGGCGACCGCCGAACCCGGGCCGGCCCAGGACGTTCCGCCGCAGGTGACCGCCGCCTTTGAGCAGCTCGATCGGTCGAACCGGGTCCACGCGCCGACCACCTCCCTGCTCCGTACCTTCCACGGGGTGCTGCGGTCCCGTGTGGAGGAGCGCACGAACCTGCTCACCGAGCAGCTCCGCAGCTCCGACCCCGCCACCCGGTACGACGCGATCGGCATGGCCCGGGACCTGATCGTGACCTGGCGCGGCGACCACTCCGCGCTCGTGAAGGCCCTCGCGCACTGCCTCCTTCCCGAGGACCCGTACACCGCCGCCGCGGCGGCCGAGAGCCTCGGAGCCTTGGCCCCTGCCTCCGAGCCCGCCCGCGAAGCGCTCGCCTCTTACGTGGCCGGACAGCGGGCGGCGCATGGCCCGGACGTCTGGGCGACGCCGAAGCCGCTCCTGCGCCGCGCCCACCAGGAAGCCGTCCAGGCACTGGCACGACTGGGCGACCTGAGGGCCCTTCCCGATCTGCTGACGGCCCTGGACGACGATGTCGACGCCTGGCGCGCCGTGCAGGTCGCCGGGCGCATGTTTCCGGCCGCCGGTGACCTCGTACCGCGGCTGACGCGGTGCCTCGCCGCCGTCGACTTCTCCCGGCAGTCGAGCGGAATGACCGCCGGCTCGCTGATGTCCGCCCTTGCCGAGCTGGGAGACCCGGCCGCCGTCCCCGCGCTCGCGGACGCCGTCAGCGCCGCGGTCCGGCACGAGGAGTGGCGGTTGGCCGCGACCGCGCTGGACGCGCTCGCCTCCTTCGGAGCCGGAGCCGGAGCCGGAGCCGGAGCCGGAGCCGGAGCCGGGGCCGGGGCCGGGACCAGGGCCGGTGCCGGAGCCGCGGACGCATACGCGCTCGATGTGGTGCGCCCGCTGGTCGACGCCCAGGACGTCGGCCTCCGCATGGCCGCCACGGCGGCCCTGTGGGAGTTCGAAGGCGACTCCGACACCGTTCTGCCACGGCTGCAGGACCTCCTCGAGAGCCATCGCCACCATGAGGCGGCCGACGTACTCGGTCGGATCGGTGCACCGGCCGCGACGGCGCTGCCGCGACTCCGGCAGATGCTGACCGCCGGCTACGAGTGGACCCGCGTCCACGCCGCGTCCGCGCTGTGGCACATCGGCGGAGACGCCGAGGCCCCCGCCGTCGTCCGGACGCTGCTCGGCGCCTGGGAGGAGAACGACGCGACCTCCAACAACGTCCTGGCCTGCCTGGACGCGATGGGACCGGCTGCCGCACCGGCGCTCCCTCGCATCCGAGCGGAACTCACACTCCGGCGCCGCAGTGGCCGTTTCGGGAGCATCGCGAACGACGAAGACCTGCAGAGCGCCTGCCGCGCCGTCATCGCCCGCCTGGCCCGCCTCGCCTGACCGCCGCACGCCGGCGAGCCGCCGTGGCGGGGGGGGGGGCGCGGGCGCGGCGGCCGCCCCCCACCCCCC
>NZ_JBHYKM010000109.1:7798-26418 GCF_042741435.1 Streptomyces sp. NPDC058955
GGCCTGTACGGCGCCGCACACCGCCCTATCGGTGTCACGCGCGTCGCCGCGTGCGGTAATGGGCGCATGAGCTACTTCATGTACGACGTCATGGGCGGGACGGTCGACGAGCCCGATGCGGAGGGGATGAGGCGCGTGCTCGACGGTCTGGCTCGGGCCGATGACGAACACCCCGACGTCTCGCTCACCCACGAGAGCGGGTGGTGCCTCAGCGCCTTCGGCAGTGGGCTGCTGGTCTGGGAGAACCCGGACGACGACTCGGTGACACCGGGGGAGCGGAGGGACGTCACCCGCGAGGAGACTCTCCGGCTCTTCGAGCTGCTGGCGGCGGGTGACATCGCCTCGGTCGAGGAGGCGTCTTCCTGGCAGCGGTGATCGGCTGCCCCGTATCGGGTGCGCACCCGGAGCAGGACGGTCACCACCTGCGGGTCCGGAGAGCCGCTGACGTCACGTACGAGCCGTGCCACTGCCGGCTCCCCGCGTGGGGGCCTACGGTGAGGCCATGCCTCACGACATCACCCGCTTACACCACGTCGGCCATGTCGTCAGCGACATGACGCGGGCCATGGCGCTGTACCGACGGCTCGGCTTCCATGTCCCGCCGCCGAGCGTTCCGGCACTGGCACCCCGCGAGGGTGCCGCGCCCGAACCCTTCGGGGCGGCGAACACCCACGCCGACCTCTCCCGCAGCTTCATCGAGCTGGTGACGCCGGTGAAGCCCGGGAACGCGGCCGGACTTCCCCCGGACGCACGGATCGTTCCGCTCCAGGCGCCGCCGGAGAAGCTTCCCCTGCTCATGTCGCGGATCGAGGAGACCAGCGCTCAGGTCAGCGGATGGTGCGCCCGCTTCGAAGGCATCCACATCCTGATGTTCTCCGCGCCGGACGTCGACGGCACGGCGGCCCGCCTCACGGCTGCCGGCGTCGGGCACGGTGGTGTGAACACCGTCGGCCGACCGGTCGAGACCCCCGACGGAATTCGCACGGAACCCGTTCGCTACCTGGAGATCGACGGTACGCCGGAAGGCCGCGTCGGCGTCGTCGCCGAACTGGACAGCGCGTTCCAGCACACCCGTCAGCTCGACCACCCGAACGGCGCCCAGGACCTCGTCGAAGCGGTGCTGTGCGTACCTGACGGAGAACTTCCCCTGGTTCGCGAGCGGTACGAGCGGTACTTGGGGCGGCCGATCTCCGCAGTGGGGCCGGTGACCCTCGTGACCAAGGCCGAACTGTCGGATCTCCTGCCGGGTGAGGAACCGCCCGCGCTCCCGGCGCTCGTCGCCGGCACGGTGGCCGTATCCGACATCTCCCGGGCGCGTGCACTGCTGGCGGAGAACGGACTGCCCGTGCGCGAGACGGGCCGGGGCGAGCTCTTCGTACCGGCCGAAGCGGCCTTCGGTGCGGCACTGATCTTCCGGGAGATCTGAGAGAGGAGCCGGTGGCCGGCAGCGGTGTCGCCCTGCGGGCGCCAGAGATCAGCGCACGTCCGGCCAGGTACCCTCTGCCGATGTCGAACGATGCAATGACGGCGGGAGTCGGTCTCGCCGCTGTGATGGCGCACTGCGGCGGAAGCCTGACGGGCGCGGTGGAGCTTCTGGTCGGCGCCATAGCCGCGGCGCCGGCGGCTCCGGAGCCGTATGCGGCCCTTGCCGAGCTGTGGAAGGACCGACGCTCGGAACTGGAGCAGAGCCTCACGGGGAACGGCTCCCTGAGCGCCGTGCTGGGACAGGCGTACTTCTCCTTCCTCGACGGGGACATGGACAACGCGGCGATGGCCCTGGGCTCGGTCACGGGCGTGCGGCCCCAGGTGGCCTGGGGTGACGCACCCTGGTTCGGCGACGCGCGCTTCCTCGGCGCGGTGAGCGCCGAGGCGATGGCCGAGGCGTGCCTGCGGACGCTGGACTACGGCCACGACCTGGACACCGACGCGATGCGGGTACGGTTCGCGCCCTGGTTCCGAGCCGTCGACGTGGTCTCCGAACGGGTCCCCGTGCCGGAGTCGCTGGCCGCCATGGCCCGGCTGCCCCGCGCCTGCGGCCGGTACGACCTGTCCTTCGCCCTGTGCGATCGGGCCGACGCCGTCGAGCGGGTCATGTGGACCGCCGTCGCACGAGCGGCCACCTGGCGTGCGAGGGGCGACCTGGAGCAGGCTGCCGGTGCCTTCGAGGACGCCCTGCGCATCGACCCCGCCAACTGGTCCCTCTACCTGGACCTGGCGGACGTGCGTGCCGAACAGGGCGACTTCGCGGCAGCCGCGAGCCTCGTCGCACAGGGCCTGGAACACGAACCTCAGGACGTCACCCTGCGCGCGGCGAGCGCCGCCTACCGCACACGCGTGACCGGCTCGTCCGATGACCTGGAGACCCTCATCGCCCTGGCGCCGCAGCTCGCGAACACCACGTACCGGAACCTGCTGCTCGACTACGCGTGCGCGGGGCCGAAGCTGTCGCGGAGGCTCGTCGCCCAGGCCCGTCGCCTCCGGGACAACTGAACGGGCGCACTCCCTCTCCCCCACAGTCGGCCGAAATCGCAGCGGCAAGAGGCAAGCGACAAGCGGCAAGCGGCAACGGAAGCAGCAGCACCGATCCCGGCCGCCGCTTCCACGTCCTGCCCGGGTGGTTGACCCGCTCCTCCCTCAGGTTCACCTCCCGCCCCGAGACGCCAGTCGGCGGGCGCGCCGCCGTCCTCGTGATCGGGGGCGCCCTGCGGTCGTCCTGCCGGGCGTCGCCTGTCGCGCACGTCCCGAACATTGTTGCGGCCATGTCACCGCCCCATCCGGCTTTGGTACAGCACTGGGCCCCGGCTGAAGAATTTGCCATTGTGATGCCTTGTCGGAGGCCGCGCTCGCGCGTCATCCGGTGAACGGCCTTGATTTCAGGCCCTATCGGAACTGATCCGGGCCTGAAGCGTCTCCATCCGTCATGCCACTGCAAACGAAACCTGGGGGAATCATGGCTTCATTCGGCAGGCTCACCAGCCGCGCTCGCCTCGCTCTCATCGGCGTCACCGCCGGAGGTGTCGCAGCCGCCGCGATCGCCGTCGTACCGTCTCTCGCCGACAACGGCGGAGCGAGGACGACGACGGTCGCCGGGCAGCAGGAGGCCGCGTACGGGCCCGAGCCCGAGGCCGACGGCACGCTCGTCACGAAGCCGGGCGAGCTGACGACCATGGCCACGGCCACGGCCACGCTCTCGCGCGACACGATGATCAACCGGGCCCGCACCTGGCTCACGGCGAACAACGGCGGCCCGGTGCCGTACAGCATGGAGCGCGTCTGGAAGGACGGCTACCGCCAGGACTGCTCCGGCTTCGTCTCGATGGCCCTCGGTCTCGGCAAGCCCGGCCTGAACACCGTCGGCCTCGCCGACGCGCGCAACGGCGTCACCACCCGGCTCAGCAGCGTGAGCCAGCTCCAGAAGGGTGACCTGCTGATCGACTACCGGACCGACGACGGGGACTTCCGGCACGTGGTCATCTTCGAGAAGTGGGCCGACGCCTCGCACAGCGCCTACTGGGCGTACGAACAGCGCGGTACGTACGGCACCACCCACCGGCAGCTCAGATACGGGATCGGGAACGACAACTACGACCCGTTCCGCCCGGTCAAGCTGGGAAGCGGTGGTGGCGGTGGTGGCGGCGGACAGCTGCCGGCCCCGAGCGTCTCCTGGCCGGTCCTCAAGAGCGGGTCGCAGGGCGCGGACGTGAAGTCCGCCCAGCAGCTGCTGACCTCGCGGGGCTACAAGGTCGACGCCGACGGCGCGTTCGGCCCCAAGACCCGTGCCGCGGTGATCGCCTTCCAGAAGTCCCGGTCCCTCGCCGCCGACGGAGTCGTCGGCCCGAACACATGGTCCAAGCTGATCCAGACGGTGCAGTACGGCTCGTCCGGCCACGCGGTCAGGGCCGCCCAGACACAGCTGAACGTCTACGGCTACGCCCTCAAGGTCGACGGAGCGTTCGGCGCGAACACGAAGGCGGCGGTGATCGCCTTCCAGAAGAAGCACGGCCTGCAGGTGGACGCCGTAGTGGGCCCGCAGACCTGGCGCACGCTGCTCGGCAGCCGCTGACCCGAACGGTCCCGCCGGCCGGTCGAGGGTTCCTTTCCCCGCTCCCACGCGAGGGGGAACCCTCGACCGGTCTTCCGGGTGGGCCCGAAGCGGCCATAGTGTGTCTCGTTCTCGATGAGGGACGGAGTTCTCATGGCTGTTTCCACCGCGGAGTCTGGTGTTCCCGGCCCTGGCGGAGGGGTGTCGCCGTTGGGGCAGAAACTGCGGCACCTGCTGAGTTCCGAGCGCGTTGTCGGAGATCTGCAGCGGTACTTCGGCACGGAGGAGTCCCAGAGCGAGGCGACGTTCACCGGCAGCCGCTTCGAGCAGCTCGGTGGTGGGGGGGACCGGCCGGAGGTCGCTGACCGGATCACGCCGGAGGACCTGATCGCGGTGCAGACCCTCTCGGTCGTCGTCCCGGCACCCGTCGCGCTGGACCTGCTGGAGGGACGCCTCGGCACGCGGCTGTCCGGCCTGCTGGAGGCCGTTCCCAGGGACGTCGACATGGTCGAAGCCGACGCGCTCGTTCTGGCCGAAGGCTCGCCGGCAGAGCGGGCATGGAGCCTGCTCCGAGAGCAACATGGCGTCAACTGGGTCATCGCCGGGAAGCTCCTGGCCCGCAAGCGACCCCGACTGCTCCCGGTGTACGACCGAATCGTCCGCTGCGCCGTCGGCCGGCCGCCGTCCTTCTGGCTCGCGCTCCATGCCGCGCTGCGCGAGGACGACGCCGCGGTGCACCGCCTGCTGCTGGAGCTGAGGCGACGAGCCGAAGTGCCGGAGACGGTGAGTGCGCTGCGGGTGTGCGACGTGGCGGTGTGGATGAACCATCGGGCCGTCGGCCACGCCTGCCCCTGAGGACTCCCGCAGCGCGGTGATGCAGCCGGAATCAGGCAGACTCCTCCCGTCGTCCGGCCAACGGGACCGACGCACCTGAAAGCGGTGGCCTCCACGGCTCCGGCCTGAGAGGCTGCACGCCGTGGAGAACGAGGTGCTGACCGCCGACGACTATGCATCGGTCCGTCGAGCCACGGAACTGCTGTCCGTGAAGTATCTCCACCCCATGACGCTGAACGCTCGACTGGAGGCGTGGGCGGAGCTCGTCCGGGACATCGAAGAGGGCTTCGACGTCCTGTGGGCCTGGGAGTTCGACAACGACATTGCCGACCGGGATTGGCTCCACGATGCCTGGCCCCTCCTCACCGAACGCGTCCGCCGTCTCCGCCGCCCCGAACTCGAAGCCCTGGACACCCGGTTCCGCGCAGCCACCGCACCGATCACACCACTCGGCATGAGCGGAAGCGCGATGGCCGAGCGGGAGGAGTGGTGGCGATTCCGCTATCCCCTGCGGGTCACAGGAGACGAGACCACCCCCCTCCCTCCGACCTGGTCGCCACCACCGACCTTCATCGGCTGACGCCGATCGACTCGCACGTTGTCAGCGCCCCCGCCTATTTTTGGCGCCATGGCTATCAGACCCCCTGAGAACTGGCGTACCTGGATGGCGGTGGTGGCCCGCGACGTCGAAGCCGGGCTTCTGGAGCCCGGGTGCGCCGGTGTGACGGAGATGTACACGGAGTCATTGCTGACCGCGACGGACTCGGCGCTGGAAGCATTCGAGGTGGAGTTGAGCCGGCTTCTGGAGCCCTCCGATGAGGAGGTCCTTCGGGCGGTTGAGAGGGTCGTTCTCGCGCTCAACGCTGTCGACAGCGATCCGCGGCACGCGGGCACACGCTTCTGCACGGAGGAGCGGGAGCAGTTGTGCGACTACATCGACCACACCCTGGGCGAACACGGTGTGGACGTGGCTGCCTTGTTGGCGAGGAAGGGTGTCTTCCGGGCCGGAATCACCGACGCCTGGCGCGACTGGTGACCACGGAACCGGTACGGAGGGAGGAGGAACTCCAGCCCTCGCCCTTGCCCCGGAAGACCAGGGTGCACGGCACGGTCGCCGGGATCGCACTCTTCCCCCAGAGTCCGGTGGACACAGGTGGCCGGAGCGGCGGCGCTCAGAGGTGACGGCGGTGCCACGGTCGGCGGCGTGCCTGACGCCTGATGTGCTTGGCCGTTCGGTACACGCCGGCGAGGCTCTGCCAGGTGGTGCGGGTGTCGGGATGCTTCGTGCCGATGAGCCGTCTCTGTTGCAGGTACGTGTTCTGGAGGAGCGGGAGGGCCTGGTCGAGGTCTCCGGCGGTGGCGAGGGCGACGGCCAGGTTGTGGCGGGCGATGAGCGTGTGCGGGTGGTTGGCGCCGAGGCTCATGGTGCAGGCCGTGAGGTTGTGCTCGTGGAGCAGCACCGCCCGATCCGGTTCGCCCGTCTCCTGGTACGCCCCGGCGAGTCCGTTGCGGGCGGCGAGCGTGTCGGGGTGGTCGGGCCCGTGCACCTGCTGCAGGCCGTCGAGAGCCCGCTCGAAGAGGGGCACGGCCAGGTCCGGGCTGCCCGCGAGCCGGTAGGTGTGCGCGAGCATGCCCAGGGCGGCGAGGGTGTCCGCGTGGTGGGGGCCAAGGGTGCGGGTCCGGGCCTGGTAGGTCTGTTCGTACAGCGGAATGGCCAGGTGGACGTCACCCGCCTCGCGGTGGGCGTCGGCGAGGTGGCGCCGACTGGTGACGGTGTCGGGATGATCCTCGCCCATGGAGCCCTCCCGGGCTCGGAGGATCTCCTGGAAGAGCGGAACGGCCCGCGCGGGGCTCCCCGCCATGAGGTGGGAGACCGCCAGGTTGTGGCGGACGGTGAGCGACGCGGGGTCCTCGGCGCCGAGCCGGTCGCGATGCTCGCGGTCGGCCCGCTCGAACAGCGGAAGGGCCCGCTGCGCGTCGCCGACGGCCAGGAACCCGTAGCCGATGTCGACGCCACGGCTGTCGGGACGGCTCCCGTCCCGCCCGGCCGTCTCGTCCTGCCGGGGAGCGCCGAGGCGCACCGCCCGCTCCACATCCCCGGCCGCCCGCAGCGCGAGAGCGAAGGCGACCCGCAGGGCGCGGGTGATGCCGTGGTGCTCGCCGTGCACGCGCTCCATGACGGGCAGGACCTCGTCGAACAGCGCGACGGCCCGGTCCGGCTCACCCGCCTCCCGGTACGCGCCCGCCAGGTTGCCCCGTACGAGAAGGGTGTCCGGGTGCTCCTCGCCCAGGACCCGCTCCATGTCGCGGACGATGCCCTCGAGGAGAGCGACGGACCGGGCCGGGTCCCGGAGTGCCATGCGCACGGCCGTCAGGTTGGCCCGCGTCGCGAGCGTGAGGTGATGGTCCTCGCCGAGGACACGCCGGCACGCGCCGAGGTTGTCCGTGAACAGACGCACCGCCTCCGCGTGATCACCCGCCAACTGCAGGGTGCGGGCCCGGGTGTTGCGCGCCGCGAGAGTGCTGAGGTCCGGGTCGCCCGCGGGTCCGTCGAGGACCGGGTTGGGCGCGGGGTCCGGTCCGACCAGAGCAAGGGCCTTGTCCAGGTCACCCGCGGCGCGGTAGGCGTCGGCCAGGTTGTTGCGACCGGCGAGGGTGAGGGGATGCGCCGGACCCAGCACGCGCTGCGCGTCGGCGTGCGCCCGCTCGTACAGCGGGATGGCCTCCTTCACGTGTCCCGATGCCTCGCGGGCGTGCGCCAGGTTGTGGCGGCAGGCGAGCGTGTGGACGTCGTCGGGGCCGAACTCCCGCTCGTGGTGGACGAGTACCCGGTCGAGGTGCGCGGTGGCCCGGGTGGCGAGCCCCTGGCCGAGGAGGAACACACCGGCGTGGTGGAGGAGCCGCGCCGTGGTGTCGCTGTCCTCGGTCGGCGGCGTGCGGTCGGCGACCGCGTCCATGTGCGGGATCAGGGTGCGCCCGGTCGGCCAGGTGCCGGTGTCATTCCAGTCGATCGGCCGGACGGCCGCCTCCAGCGAGGCCGTCGCCCGGGTCCGGGCCCCGGCGACGAGAGCGGGTGCGCGGTGCGGGTCGACGCCGTAGGGGGTCCGCGCGACGGACTGGACCAGCCGGTGCACGGAGAGGGCACGCGCGGCAGGGTCGACCGTGATCATGCTGTACGCGTTGAGGGCACCGATCGCGCCGGCGACGGCGACCGGTGCGCCCGCGCCGTCCAGGAGCCCGGCGGGAATGCCGTCGGGCGCGTACCAGGCCAGCGTGCGCAACATGTCCGGGGCGAGCGGCTGGAGCGCGCCGATCCGGTCGAGGGACACCCGCCAGACGCGGGCGATGGTGCGTTCGGCGACGGTGAAGCCCTCGCCGCCCTGCTCGTACAGCGGGGCGGGGTCCTGCCGGAGCAGCTCCAGATAGGCGCGCGGGGTCAGGAGCGGGTTCTGGGCGAGGAAGGCGGCGGCCTGTTCGACGGCGAGGGGAAGATGGCCCAGATCCGCGCACAGCGCCGCCGCTCCGTCCATGTCCCGGGCTCCGCCGCCGGCCCGGACGATGTGGGTGAGCAGGGCCAGCGACTCGGCCGGCTGGAGGACGTCGAGCCGGATGACGGCGGTGGCGTCGTGCCAGACCGTGGCGAGTCTGCTGGTGATCAGGAAGCGGCCGTCGGGCAGCTTGGCCAGGAGCGGGGCGATGTCGGCGACGTGGTTGACGTTGTCCAGGACGATCAGCCAGTTGCGGTGCGCGGCCGGCCACTGCATGGCGTTCTCGGCGAGGGCCTCCACCGTCAGCACCGTCGAGGTGGCGGGCTGCAGGGCGGTGGCCAGGGCGGCCAGGCCCTGCTGCACACTCGCCGCGCTGTCGGCGGAGATCCAGCGGACCGGCGTGAGTTTGTGCCGGGCGGCCCGGGTGGCCGCCCAGTGCGCGGCCAGCGTGCTCTTGCCGACCCCGCCGAGACCGTGGACGGCCTGGAGCCACACGCCGCCGGACGCCTTCATGGCGGCGTCGAGACGGTCGAGTTCGCTGGTGCGCCCGACGAAGTGGCCGGTCCGGTAAGGGAGGTTGCTCAGCCCCGGCGGTGCCTTCACCTCGGCCACGGGCCGTACGGCGTCCGAAGGAAGCACCACGCTGCGGTAGTCGTTGTAGATGCCCGAGACGGCGGTCCCGTAGTTCGTCGCGATCGCGTCGCCGCTGTTCGACACCTGCTGCCCGGATGGATCGCCACCGACCGTCCCGCCGGCCAGGGTGCGCCGACCCGCGTCGTACCGCCGTCCCCACCGCCACTTCGCCATGCCGTCGCCCCCGTCCCGGTCGCCTACCGGTGGACGACGCCGCTGACAGCGGAGGATCCCGGGCCCGTGGCCTCCGCGTCCCCGGTGCGCACGGCCCGGGCGGCCGTTCCACCGCCCGGGCGCTGCACCCCCGTCACCGCGCTGCCGCCGTCCCGTGCCACGGCGTTGCCGGTGTCGAGTGCGGTGTCGCCCGTGGCGCCGGCGACGAAGTCCGCCAGGGTACGCAGATCCCGGACGGCTCGCTCCCGGTCCTCTCCGTCGAGGGATTCGAGCAGCGTGCTGAACCTCTCCCGCCAGGTCCCTTCCTGGAGGAGCGCCTCCCGCTCCGGGGCGGCGCCGGTGCCCGGCTCCAGGGCGCGGGCGGTCTGGTCGAGGCGTTCCAGCTCGGCACGGCCCCGCTCGGCGTCGCCGCGGCCGGCGAGCGCGGCGACCCTGGTCCGTACCTCGTGCCAGGCGTCCGTGCCCGCGGCCTGGACCACCGCCGCGCCGCCCGCCGCGGCCAACGCCGCAAGAGCCTCGGCCAACACAGACCCCACCCGCCCCTCGCCTCGGGAAACCTACCGGCAACATACCTCCGCCCCGTCGCGTACAGGGACCGAATCAGGCCAGTCGGGGTCCGGCGGTACGACAGGACTGCCGAGTCCTACGACGCCGTCGTCACGTCACTGGATCGGCCGGCAGTTCGGACCGGACGAGTTCCAGGAGGCGGCCCGTCCAGTTGCGGCCCCGTCCTCCGTTGTCGCCCCAGAAATCCGAGTTCGCGTCGTCGTAGAGCAAGGTCGCGTCACCCGTTGCCAGGAGGACCGCGGCGAGGTCGGGGTGCTGCTCGTACTTGGTGCGCAGCAAACGGACCATGACCGCCGTACGGATCCGCTCCCAGCCTTCGCGGCGCGTGGCCTCGGCCGCGATCGTGTGGGCCTTCGCCCCCGTCTCCGCCGCGGCGACCGCGGCGCGCGCCTCGGGTGTGGCGACGGACAGGGCCCAGTAGGCGTGCGCCACCGACGGATAGGTGACGTCGTCGACGGTGATGGCTGCGGGGTAGTCATTGCGCAGGCACCGCTTGTCCGGGTGTTCGAGCGCGCGCTGCGGATACGAGTGGTACAGCTTCACCGCGGGGGCGAAGGAGTCCACCGCGCCGTCCGCCGGCACCCGAGACGACGCCTCGTCCCGCCACCGGCGGCGCTCGTCGAAGTACACGAGCGCGTCGTCGTACTCCTCCTGCGAAACCGTCTTGTCGGGCCAGCGGGGAAAGCGACCGCCCGGCCCCGCGACCAGGGCCTGCAGGGGACGGTCCTTCCGGTCCATGTCACCGAGGGCGTAATGACGCACGGTCTCGGGGATGGCCAGATACGCGGCCCTGGCCGCGGCCCTGTTCTCCTCCGTCCGCTCGGCGAGGAACACCTCCACCGCCGCCAGGCAGCGACCGGTCGAATCGGGGCGGCCGTTCAACTCGTCGACGGTGTCCCGGACTTCGGCGAGCAGCAGCTCCGGGGTCAACCAGGTGTCCGGCTCGCTGAAGGTCCACGAGCCCAGGTGGTGTGCGGACGCCTCGCCGCCGTCGGGAAAACTGGTGGCCACCCACCCGCTGCGGAGCTTCTTCTCGAACTCGTCGAGCGTGACCAGTTCCCAGCAGTCGACGAGACCGTCGGCGTAGATGAAGAGGTCGGTGAGGAAGTAGGTGCCGCCGTTGCATATGAACGCGTGGCGCCACGTGCCGGGGACGCGGACGCCGTCCGCCATGCGATGGGTGATCCGATTGCCGATCATCCCGTGATGATGCCCGAGGGGCCTGCCGGGAAGCACGCCGATTGTTCCGTTGCCTCTTCCGTTGCCGCAGATCAGAGCGTCCACACCCCGGCCGATCGGTCGGATCGGTCGACGGTCGGCAGCAGGGTGCGTCGGGTCCGAAGATGCGATCATGAGGCGATGAAACGTTCCGAGCCGTTCAATGTCCTTTCTCTTCGCCATGCCCCCGCGGAATCGGGGGCATGGCGAGCGTCGGCGCGGATCCGCCCGCTGGTCGACGGGGTGGATGTGGTGGAGGCGATCCACCCCGACAGCGACGCGAGTCTCTTTCACGAGATGCTGATCGGCCCGCCCGAGACGTGGCCGCTGAGCGCCGGCAGCGAACCGCGGCGGGTCGAGCTGTCGAACAACGACTGCGTCACCGATTGCTGCGGGGGCGTCTTCGTGACCATCGAGCGGAGTGGTGGTCTGGTGGTGTGGACGTGGGAGAACACCCACGACATCCGGGTGCCGCTGCCACCGGACTCCCACTTCGACGCCGACCAGTACGACGCCGAACTGGACCGCTTCGTCGCCGACCACAGCTGGGAGGAGCCGGTCGACACCGCCGCACGCCTCTTGGCCCGGGAACTCGTCGCCCGCGACTGGTACCAGCGGTGGAACTGCCTGCTCCCGGAGTGGGGCCTTGGCATCTCGGTCGACGACCGTGGCGAGCCGCCCCACCTCACGATGCGGTTCCGCGTCGAGGACTCGTACGGCGCGACGTCGTTTCGCCGCTACTCCATGGCCGTCACCGGGGACGAGCCCGTCGAGGAGCAGGTCCGTCGATTCGCGGAACGTATCGACGGCTCCGACCCGCGTTCGGCCGCACGGCCGTGCTGATCCACTCCCGCAGGTCACGACCTCATCCCCGCTCGTGCGGACGAGGGGAGGTCGTGCAGCGGGTGGCAACGCGCGGTGGGGCTGTGTGATGCCGCCGGCGGGCCGGGGACCGGTCGTCAGTGGAACCAGACGACGAGCCGTACGTTCTCGGCGCCGTGGACTTCGCTGAGGATCTCCATGACGCTCCACACCCGGCCCCAGTCGGTGTCGGCCCCCGCGGCGTCGGCACGGCTTCGTATGCCGGAGGCATCCGTCTCCTGCCAGTCCGTGGAAGCAAGCTCGTCCCAGGTCAGCCACGTGGTGCCGTGCACACCGTCCGGACCGCCGTAGGCGGCGAAATCACCGCGCAGCCCGTCGGAAGCATCTCCCGGGAAGCCGCGCCCCTCGGCGAGGGGGCGGAAGCCGAAGGAGTTGCGGATGCCGAAGAGACAGGCCAGTCCGTCGTACGCGTTCCCCCGATTGAGCAGGAAGAGGTCGATGCCGGCTTCCCATACGGAGTCCTCGTCGTCCGGTCCCCAGAGCCTCGCTCCGGGCCGGCACTCGATCATTCCGCTCACATCGGTGGACATGCCCGGGATCCTGCCTGCGCTCCCGATGATGTCGCATCTCCATTTCGCCGCGTCGTTCCTCGGGCCGGCCTGGGCTGGTCAGTCAGCTCGGCTGTTCGGGGCAGGGGAGAGGGCGGGCGGCTGCGTTTCGAGTGCGGCGGGTCCGCCCGTGTTCGGCGAGTAGTGCGAGGGCTTTGGGCGTCCTGGCGAGCCGAATGGACAAGAGTGAGCGCTGGCACCAGTCCGATGCGGTGGTCAGTTCCTCGGGGGCCCAGGCGTCGCCCACCGCGATGGCTCTGAGCAGACTCCACTCCTGCAGGCGGCGGTTGAGGAAGCCGTACTCGGCGATGACGCCGCTCAGGGTGTGGGCCCAAACCGTGAACCGGGGGCTGGGCAAGAGCTCGGCAGCCCGGCGATCGATGTGGCGCACCACCACGCTCTGGGCCATGGGCATGTCCTCGTCCTGCAGAACGGCGGTCACCAGCTCGACCTCGTCCGGCTCGGCCACGGTTTCCAAGGCCGCGAGGTAACGGGTGAAGCGCTTGTGCTCGGCTGGTTCGGCATCAGAGCGGGAGGTGGTCAGGGCGTTCGTCCTTCCGGTCGCTCGACGAACCGTTCGCGCGCGAAGCAGACATCGACTCGGATCGGGATGCAGATGTGAGGTGCGGACTGTACGTCAGTGGGCCTGGGCGGACCGGCAGACCCCGGCACCAGGACGCCGTTGTCGCCGATCAGGATCTGGCTTTTCCGGGGAAGAGGGTGTCGAGCCGGGGCGTGGCAGCCCTCACTGTGGCCGGTCCGGGGCTGAACTCGTCCTCGGGCCTCGTCCATGTCTCCCGCACGTCGTCCACGGCCTGGTGGAAAGCCTCCCCGCAGTCGTCCCCCTGACCCGTCAGTTCGTCGAACACCTCCTGGGCCACGTAGTCCAGCTCCTCCCATTCCGGCCACTCGTCGTCACGCCACTCCCGGGGGTGCCGCCCCACGAGGGCCTGCACCTCCGGAACTTCTGCGAGGGCATCAGGATCAGCCAGCACCGCCTGGTACGTCCCTCGCCCCTGTGCCACCAGCCAGAGCGCGAAGTAGTCGAAGCCGTCGTCGGAGCACAGGCCAGCCTCAATCCGGCTCACCGCGCGCCACAATGCGCTCGTGCCGACCCCCGCGCAGGCGGCCTCCAGAAGCGCCTGAAATTCCACTTCCTCCTCGGCCGGCCGACACCGCAACTCCCCGCGCAACCACTCCAACCGTTGGTGCCGGTCACCAGGGCGACAGCTCAGCTCGTCCATGAGTGCCCAGAAGGTCTTCTCGTCCATGTGGCACAGGATCGCAAACACGACTGACACCGCAACGTCCTTCCCGGGCTTGTCCAGGACGGTCTCCTCGGTCCCCGTCATGGCGGTTGGGCGGGGGCCCGTCACCGCGTCGGGGCACCGAAGGCACACGACAGCCCCTACGACACGCCCTCAGCCCCTCGCGGGGGTGCGTGCGCCGCCGAGGAAGGCCGCGAGTCCGCTGTCGAAGTCCGTGACGGACGGGACGAACAGGACGGTCAGGTCCGGTGCGACGTACACCTTGCCGCCGCCCCGCCCGACCTGTACGACGCACACCCCCGCGCCGTCCGCCAGCTCCACGACGTTCACCCCCGCGCCCGGTGCGAGGCCGAGGAACGCCTTGCCGATCTCGGCCAGTTGTTCCGTACCTACCCTCGGCGGTGGGGGCGGCAGAGGCAGGTCGCTCACGCGTGCCTTCAGCTCCCGGGGCCTGCAGCCGCACCCGCCGGGCGGCCAGGCGCGTGAGCTCGCCGCCCCCTGCTCGGGGAAGCATGCCTCCTCGTTGCTGTGCACGTGGATCTGGCCCACGCAGGGCGGGCCCCCCAACGCCGGCTGCCGACACATGACCTCACGCCCGCAGTACGCACACCGCATGACCGCTCCTCGTCCCTCTGTCGCCCCCACGCTCACCCCTCAGCTCGCCTCGATGCCGCGGGCCGCGAAGGCCTCCCACTTGCCCGGGGCGACCAGCACACCGTCGTCCACGGCGGTGACGCGCTTCAGGTTCGGCAGCAGCGCGAGATCGTCCAGGGAGCAGATGTCGAAGAGGTCGCCCTCGCCGCCCCAGGCCGGGGCGCAGTGCCGGTAGATCTCCTGGCCGGCGTCGAAGCACAGCGTCTCGACCTCGGCCAGGAGCTCGTCGCCGATCGCCAGAGCCTCGAAGAAGGCGCGCGACTCGTCGAGGACCTCGTCGTCGATGTCGTTCTCCAGCACGTACACCGCGGGTATGTCGATGCCCCGCTTCCGCATGCGGGAATCGAGGTCGAAGGCGGGCGTGAGGAGGTCTCGCCGGTACATGAGCACGTCGATCACGACGAGCTTGAAGTTGAAGTCCTTGAATGTGGCCACACGGCAGATCTACCACGCGGCTCCGACACCGCCGGTGCCCGCCGTCCATGAGCCGTCCCACTGTGACACCGCGCGCACCGGCCGAGTCCGCTGCGGCGGCCGCCCGCCCGGCCTCGACCACACGACCCACCACCGCCGCAACACCGCCGAGCGGACCTCCAGCGAGCGTGCAGAGTTCGAGGCACAGAGGACGCGGGCTCGAACGGAGTCGCGGAACGCCGGCAGGTCGTCGATGGCTTTGGGTGAACGGGGTTCTGCCCCCCGTCCCCGTGTGCGCGGGGACGGGGGGCAGGGCATTTCGGCGGATGCCTTGCTCCGCGCGGGTGTGGTCAGCGCGCCAGGAAGGCGAGGATGCGCTCGTTGACTTCCTGCGGCTTCTCGGTGAGGAGGAAGTGTCCGGCGCCTTCGATCATCGCGCCGTCCGATCCCGGCGGCAGCATGGCGAGGAGGTCGGCGAGCGCCGCCTCGTCGACCACGGGGTCCTCGGTTCCGTGGAGGTACAGGGTGGGCTGGGAAGGCAGCTTGCCGAGCACCCGGATCATGTCCCAGTCGGGGGTGCCGAACGTCGCCGCCGGGAAGTTCTGCCGGTAGAGCTCGAGGCCGAGGTGGAGCCTCTCCGGCGTGTCGAGTCCCTCCTTCATCGCCTTGCGGTCCTCGGTGGAGTCGTAGCCGGGGACGGTCCCCGTCCAGTGGTTCCAGAGCCAGTCGAGGTAGGCGAGGTCGTTGGCCGCGACGATGTCGTCGGCTATGGCCATCTGGAAGAAGTAGAAGTGGACGTACCGCTCGATCCTCTCGGGATCCGTGCCGTTGCGGTCGTAGAACTGCAGCGGCGGGACGTCGTTGACGACCACCTTGGCCCACCGCTCGGGTGAGGCCGCGGCGGCGCCCCAGGTGGTGAAGCCACCCCAGTCGTGTCCGATCAGGACCGCGTCGGAACCGCCGCCGAGCGCCTCGTGGAGACCGTTGGCGTCGGCGATCAGGTCGGGGAGGCGCATGCTGCCGTCCGGCGGTACCTGGGAGGGGGCGAACCCCCGCATGGTGGGGGCCACGGCGTGGTACCCCGCCTCGGCCAGTGCCGGCAGGAGGTACCGGTACAGCTTCGGCGTGTCGAAGCCGTGCAGCATCAGGGCGAGCGGCCCCTCTCCTGCTTCGACGTAGGCCAGGTCCAGGCCGTTGACGGTGATCCGCTTGTGTTCCACTTCCAGCTCCTCGTCTTCGAGAATCTCTAAAAAGAACGTTCTAACTAGACGGAAGCTAGCACGCTGCTCACGCGGCCCACAAGCTAGAACGAACGATCTATCCAGTAAGCTCTGCCCCATGGCGAACACACCACAGCCCGGCACCCGGGAGCGCATCGTGCGTGCGGCCTCTCTCCTGATGCAGCGGCAGGGGTACGAGGGGACCGGCATCAAGCAGGTCGCCCAGGAGGCCAACGCCACGCTCGGCTCGGTCTACCACTTCTTCCCCGGTGGCAAGCAGGCGCTGGGTGTGGCCGCGGTGCAGCACGCCGACCAGGAGTTCGCCGACCTCCTGTCGGCGTCGCTGTCCGCGGAGGCCGACCCGGCGAAGGCCGTCGCCGCCTGCGCCCGCGCGCTCGCCGGCTACCTGCGCGACTCCGGTTGGACGGACGGCTGCCCCATCAGCGCGACCGCACTGGAGACCACCGGCCGCGTCCCCGACATCGAGGAGGTCGTCGCTCAAGCCTTCCAGCACTGGCGGGACCTGGTGGCGGACAGGCTCCGCGAAGCCGGACTCGCCCACGAGGACGCGCACCACCTGGCCTTCACCGTCATCAGCACCCTCGAAGGCGCCGAACTCACCGCACAGGTCTCCAAGAGCGAGACACCACTGGTGGTGGCGGGTGAGCACCTGGCCCGGCTCATCGACTCCTACAGGGGCTGAGAGCCTGTGGGGCTGGTTCCGTCCGCCGATCGAAACCGCGAGATGGCTTGCCTCCCACGATGACGCCGTAAATGGGTGGCGGTCCGTTGCGCCGGGATGGGACGCTCGCGGTGCGTTGAAGGGGTGTAGCTCAGTTGGCCAGAGCGCCGGTCTCCAAAACCGGATGCCGCAGGTTCGAATCCTGTCGCCCCTGCCATGGCAGACGAGGGGCTCGCAGCCTGCTCCGACTGCAGCGGGTGTCGGGCTTGCGCCGGCCCCCTTCACTTCTTGTGGGCGCGAGTGTGGTCCCTGCCGACCAGGAGAGGCGATCTTCGATGCCTGTGCGCGCGGAGGGTGGGGGAGAAGAGGTGATGGCCTCATGCTCATGAGCCGAGGTGGCTTCGGCGGCGTCCCCTTGACGACCCTCTTCCCGTTCCTGTCGGCTGCGGGCCTGGAATCAATGAGGCGGGCGGCTGGGGCCATCGGTGCGGCTCGCGTCGATCGGGACGGGGCGGAATGGGAATGGGCCCTCCAGCATGCGGCCTTTCCGGGAACGCAGCCGTGGACACCGGTCATCCTCGGCCTGGGTGCCATCGGACAGGCAGGCAGGGGTGACCAGGTGGAGTTTCAGCTTCATGTGGTGTGGACGGGACTGGGCCGGCTCGCAGTTGACGCAGCGGTGAATGTGGCCTGCTGGTGCGACACCGATCACGCCACCCATGACGTCGACGTTCTCAGCCTCGTCGTCGGCGAGGAGAAGTCGCTGCCCGATGCGTTCCAGGCAGGCGCTGAGCGTCTGATCGCATGGCTCGTCGATTCCCGCGACGCGGATCACTGGCGTGCGCGAGCGGGCCTGGCCGCCCGTGAGCCCTGCTAGGTAGCGTCCCCGGCGGATCATGAGGCCGTAGGGTCTGACCATGATTAACCTCCAGGTCCGAGGCGAGAACGGCACGATAGAGGCCCGGGCGAAGCACGGTGTGCTCTGGGGTCCTGAGCTGGCTGGTCTTGATCAGGCCGAGTTTCCGATGCTGGGACACCTGCTGCCGTACGCGGACACCGTTTTCAACCACCGGCAGGTGTCTACCCTGTTGGAGGAGGTACCGCGGCTGCCTGCAGGTGTGCTGACTGATGAGTTCGCACGCGAGCAAGTGGTCCGGCCTGGTGTGGGGGCGACCGCCTTGGGGCGAGGAACGCGGATCCGTTCGAAGACCTCGAGCA
Organism: Streptomyces sp. NPDC058955; assembly: GCF_042741435.1. Taxonomy (NCBI): domain Bacteria; kingdom Bacillati; phylum Actinomycetota; class Actinomycetes; order Kitasatosporales; family Streptomycetaceae; genus Streptomyces; species Streptomyces sp. NPDC058955. The sequence continues at coordinate 25,641 of NZ_JBHYKM010000109.1, forward strand.
TCCGCTCAGTCGCAGTGGTACTCGGGAAGGTCACGGACTCTGGGCCGCGCCGTGGGCAAGAGTGGCCAATCGTTCCGCGTCCGGGGTGCCGGGTTCGGCCGACCAGAGCACGAGTTGCTGTTCTGGGGCACCGGCGTAGCGGAAGGTGTCCCAGTCGAGGGTGAGTTCGCCGACGGTGGAGTGAGCAATGCGCTTGCTGCCGAAGTCCTGGTGGGCGACGCGGTGTTCGGCCCACCAGGCCCGGAATTGCTGATCGGCGACGGCCAGCTCGCCCACGAGGGCGGTGAGGGCCGGGTCGGTCGGATTCGTTCCGGCTTCCATCCGCAGGACCTCGACGCAGGACGACGGCCTCATAGCGTGCGGCAAGCTTGTCTGCGGGAGGCGTAGGCCCTGTCGGCCCGCACACGGTCGGGCGTGGCCAATTCACTCTTCGCGGATGTCGTTTCGCCACGAGTCCGGGAGTCACTCGCCGGGCTGCCGCATGATCAATGTCGATGAGAATTGATGTAACTCGGACGCCGTTGGGGCCGCGCCGGCGAAGGGGCGGAGCCGTTGGTGTTCGCCATCGCGGACCGTGGGAACATCCCGAGGGAACCGAGGAGGAGCAGGTGCAACTGCGCAACGTCTCACCGGACGATGTCGATGCCTATATTCGGATGCGGTGCGATCCCGTCATGATGGCTGGGGCCTCCCCCTGAGTGGTGGACACGCTGATACTGGATCTGCTTGATCCGGAGGAAGCGAGAAGACCGCCGATGGCGATGAAGGACTATTCGGG